>CAYMMN010000086.1:0-10825 GCA_964391495.1 uncultured Flavobacteriales bacterium
CACTATTTGATGTTATTTCGAACTCTCTAAAATGTCTTTTTCATGAGGAAAAAAATAGTCGCCGGAAACTGGAAGATGAATCTGCTTTATGCGGAAGCAATGGCTCTGGTGGATGGTGTCATAGATAATTATGATGAGTCCGGTAATACAGAAATAATCCTGGCCCCTCCGGCAATTTATATTCAACAAATTGTTTCCCGTTTGCAAAAATGTCCTCAGGTTGCCATTGCAGCTCAGAATTGCTCAGAGCATGTGAAAGGAGCTTATACAGGTGAGATTTCCGCTTCGATGCTTGCTTCCATAGGAACTGAATATGTTCTGGTTGGACATTCAGAACGAAGAGCTTTGTATCATGAGAAAGATCTTCAATTGGCTGATAAAGTGACCCGTGCTATTGAAAATTCTTTGCTCCCCATTTTTTGTTGTGGAGAAACACTTACCCAAAGAAATGAAAGCCTCCACAGGGAAACTGTACAAATGCAATTGGAAAAAGGATTATTCCACTTAAATGAAAACCTCATACAGGATTGTGTGATTGCGTATGAACCGGTCTGGGCAATTGGAACGGGAGTTACTGCTTCATCTGAACAGGCTCAGGAAATGCATGCTTTTATCAGGCAGTTGGTGGCCCAAAAATACAATGCAAATGTTGCTGATCACCTTACAGTTCTTTATGGTGGTAGTGTAACAGCAAAAAATGCTCAGGAATTGTTTTCCTGTCAGGATGTTGATGGTGGACTGGTTGGGGGAGCTTCACTGAAAGCGGAAGAATTCAAACAAATTATCAGTGCGATGAACAGCATCATCGCGAAATCATGAACAAGTTCATATGGATTATCTGGAAATACGATTTTACAATGACCCGGCATTGAATGAAGTCTTGATTGCATGGCTGGGAGAAACAGATTTCCAGATGTTTCAGGAACAGGAAGACGGTGTATCCGCATTTATACCGGCATCCGATTACCGGGAAGATAAAATTTCCGATTTGATCAGAAGCATTCCCGGAAGTGAAAATATCCGGATGGAAAAATCGTTTATTAAAGATAAAAACTGGAACAAGGAATGGGAATCCAATTTTGATCCGGTTACAATCAAGAATGAAGTTCATATCAGAGCACCTTTTCATCCTCCAGCTCCATCCGGGCTGATAGAATTAATCATCGAACCGAAAATGTCATTTGGAACCGGACATCATTCTACGACCAGTCTGATGATTGAACAAATGCTGGAGATGGACCTGGAAGGCAAATCTTTGCTTGACATGGGGAGCGGAAGTGGTGTCCTCGCGATTCTGGCAAAAAAAATAGGCGCGGAAAAAATCCTTGCTACAGATATTGATGACTGGGCCATCGAAAACAGTATCGAGAATTGTAAACGGAATCAAACGGAAGATATAGAAATACAAAAAGGAGACTATCGGCTTTTAAAAAATCTGGACTTTGATATTATTCTCGCGAATATTAACCGAAATGTATTGCTTAACGATATGGAAGCATATGTTGTTTCCTTAAATCAAGGTGGAGAATTGGTGATCAGCGGTTTTCTTACTGAGGATGTTTCTGTATTGAATGAAAAAGCTAAATCTCTCGGACTGCAGGTGCTGAAAGAAAAGCACCACGAAGGCTGGGCATCTGTCTCGTATAAAAAATAAAACAAATATTCCTGACTGCAATTTTGGAATATATTCAATAGTTTCCACTCTTCCGCTTACCCAATAATTTTAAATCATCAAATGCATCATCCCAAATTTAATTCGCTCTATTCTATTATTCTGTTTTTCCTGCTTGGATTTATCTGCGAATCATCCGGGCAAGGAATAAAAAACTTTACCACTGACCCGGTCAAGTTTAGCGAGGAAATGAGAACTTTTCTCATGGAAACTGACAAGAAGGAAGGTGAGAAAATAATGGATGCATTTGATGTCTTGTGGACAGGAGGAAAGTTTAGTGCTGATCAGCAGCAATTAATTTACAAGACCAGCAACGCGATGCTTCGAAAACGCATGAAAGCCTTTCCGGATTTCAGAAATTACATCATTGCACTCACCAGTTTCGCGGGAAGTAACCAGTCGGCACAAAGTTTTTCGGCATGGCAGGCAAGTCTTGATAAACTGCTATTGATGCCTGCAAAGTATTTCGCGAATTATGTGATCACCTGTAATAATCTGTTCCGAAGTAATGTATTGTACGAATCGGCTTCGACCAACTGGCACAGCGACAATCCGAATTACACATTTGAATTTGACACCATACCGAAAATTGTATTCCCTGCGATGAATCTGGTTTGCACATCCAAAGGAGATTCATCCATAATATTCGCGACGAAAGGTGTTTTGTATCCGACACGTCAATTGTTTTACGGTTCGGGTGGTAAGGTTAACTGGGTTAGGGCAGGTTGGGAAGAATCTGTTGTGCGTGCGGAGCTTTCAAATTACACGATTGATATGACAGGTAGCGATTTCTCTGCTGATTCAGTAACCTTTTTTAATACTACCTATTTTAAGCAATCTTTACAGGGAAAATACACCGATAAAATTTTATCAAATGTTACCCCGGAAAACGCAAGTTATCCCCGTTTTGAATCCTATACAACGGGACTTGATATAAAAAATATAGTACCGGATGTTGATTACCATGGTGGGTTTTCCATGGTGGGAAATAAAATGATCGGATCAGGCAATAGTGAGGAGGATGCGAATTTGTACTTCAGCCGGGAAAAAAAACTGTTCCTGAAAGCATCGTCAAAGGGATTTGTTGTCAGAAAAGATAAAGTTACAAGCGATAACGCCTCGGTAAATATCTACTTCGAAGATGACTCCATTTATCATCCGGGTGTTGCGTTTAAGTATATCGTAAAGGATCGGGAAGTAGCTTTGATCAGAGGAGAAGAAGGTAAATCAAAAAGTCCGTATTTTGATTCTTTCCATCAGATCGATATGTATTTTGATGCATTATACTGGAAGATCGACGAACCGATCATGAATATGAAAATGATCAGTGGAGTTGGAGAGAGTAAAGCGACTTTTGAATCCAGCAATTATTTTCGTCTTCAACGCTTTCTGAAACTGCAAGGTTTGAATGACGTACATCCCTTCCTAAAAGTGAGACAATTTGCCGCGAAGCAGGGAAGTCAATTCATCAACACAGAAGACCTCGCGAAAGATATGCATTTACCGGTAAGCGAGGTGAGGATAATGCTCATGACATTTGCCAACCAGGGATTTGTGATGTATGATGCGGCCAATGACAGGGCCGTGATTAAAGACCGATTGAATACTTATCTGCTCGCCAACTCCGGAAAAATTGATTACGATGTCATCCAGTTTGAATCGATCATCAATGCGCTCCCGAATGCAAGTATCAATCTGCTCAACTTTGAAATCACACTTCGTGGTCTGGCACCTATAGTTTTGAGCGATTCGCAAAATGTAATTATCTATCCAAAAGATCAGGAAGTAAAGTTGAAAAAGAACAGGGATTTTACATTTGCCGGAAGGGTGAAAGCAGGTCGATTTGATTTTTATGGAAAACAGTTCGCATTCGATTACCAGAATTTTAAAATCAATCTCGACAACGTCGATTCCCTGCGATTGAAAGTGGAAAGTAATGATCCGGCTGAACAGGATGAATTGGGAAGACGCAAGCTGGTTCCGGTGAGAAGTGTTTTGCAAAATATTTCTGGTGACCTGCTCATCGATTTCCAGGGAAACAAATCCGGAATGCATGAGTATCCGCAGTATCCTATTTTCAATTCAAAAAAGGATTCATATGTATATTACGACCGACCCTGGATTCAGGAAGGTGTATATACAAAAGATAAATTTTATTTCCACCTGGATCCCTTTACGATTGACTCTCTGGATAATTTCAGTCGGTCCGGACTTCGTTTCAACGGAGAATTTGTATCCGCGGATATCTTCCCAGAATTCAGAGACACCCTTCGCTTGCAACCGGATCTCTCCCTTGGACTTGTAAGAGAGACCGGTGAAGCAGGATGGCCTGCTTACGGCGGGAAGGGTAAGTTCATCAGTACTGTCAAACTCAGCAATGAAGGTTTGCATGGAGACGGTACGATTGAGTACCTGACCTCAACATCGAAGACAGATGATTTTCTATTTCTACCGGACAGTATGAATTCTACTGTGAAGAGTTTTGTAAACAGAAAAGAAAAACTGGGCGGTGTTGAATTCCCGGCAGTAAAAGCGGAAACTGTCTACGAACATTGGGAACCGAAGAATGATGTCATGTATGTGAACAAAACCAGTACGGATCTGAATATGTATGAAAGTCAGGCAATGCTGAATGGTAATATTCAACTCCAGCCAACCGGAATGACCGGTAATGGAATTATGACTTTTGCAGCGAGCGAACTGGAATCACAAAAATTCAAATACAAATCAAATGTATTTGATGCTGATACTTCTGATTTTAGATTGACATCTGATAACACTGCTGCACTTGCATTCAGTACCAAAAATGTAAATTCTCACATTGATTTCTCGAAGCGCGTTGGTGAATTTAAATCAAATGGTGGCGGATCTTATGTAAGTTTCCCATTGAACCAATATATCTGTTACATCGACCAGTTTAAATGGTTTATGGATCAACAGGAAATTGAATTGAGTTCATCGGACAAAGCACAGGTGAAAGAGGATACAACCAATACCGGATTGAGTCTTACCGGTTCTGAATTTATCAGTGTTGAACCACGACAGGACTCCCTGCGATTCAAAGCTCCATTTGCACGATATTCTCTGAAAGATTACCTCATCAAAGCTGAAAAAGTGGCACTTATTCAATCTGCGGATGCTTCTGTGATTCCGGATAGCGGCAAAGTGGTTGTTGAACGCTACGCGAAAATGAGAACTTTGAGAGATTCACGTGTGATCGCCAACAATACAACTAAGTACCACACGATATACAATGCAAACATTGATATCATGGGAAGGAAACAATACCAGGGAACGGGCGACTATGATTACATTGATGAGAACAAGATTAAACATCATTTGCATTTTGATAAAATCGGAGTGGATACCACTTTCCAGACAATAGCTGATGGAGAACTTGCAGATACTGCAGGATTCCCGCTCAGTCCGCAATTCCTGTTTAAAGGTTCTGTGCATCTGACAGCCTCAAAAGAGTTCCTCACATTTACAGGGTACAGTAAACCAAATTTTCATTGTGAAAAAATTGAGCGCAACTGGATTCGCACAAGCGGTGATATCAACCCGGCCAATGTGAGCATAACCATTTCATCTCCTGTAACCGATGCAGGAACCAAACTTGCCGCAGCTGTCGCCCAGACAAGCGACAGCACCGGTATCTATGCTGCCTTCCTGATGCCGAAGCAAAAACCTTCAGATCTTGAAATTATCAATGCCAGTGGAGTGATGTATTATGATAAAGGTACCAGCCAATTCAGGATTACAACTCCTGAGAAGCTTGAGAAGCCTGGTATCGCCGGCAATTATCTGAGTCTGGATGACAGCAGATGTCTGGTGTATGGAGAAGGTAAACTCGATTTTGGATCCGACTTTGGACAGCTGAGTCTGAAAGTGGTCGGGAATGTCATGAACAATTTGAACAACGACAGTACTCAGTTTGATGTACTGGCTGCTATCAATTTCTTTTTCAATGACGATGCCATCAAAATCATGAGCGAACAGATTTCCACCAATCCGTCCCTGCTTGCAACTCAGGATGTCGGCAGACCGACTTTTGAGCATGGACTAACGGAATTGGTTGGTAAAGAAAAAGCGGATAAACTGATTGCAGAGTTGAACCTGTATGGATCGTTCAAGAAGATTCCTGAAGATCTTAGGCAGACCTTCTTTATCACAGAATTGAAAATGGCCTGGAACAATGAAACCAGGTCTTACAGATCAATTGGTCCGATTGGAATTGGAAGCATCGATAAAGTATCGGTGAATCGCAAGGTGAATGGATATGTAGAAATCATCCACAAAAGAACCGGTGATGTACTGAATATTTATCTTGAACCGGAAAATGGTAAATGGTTCTATTTCAGTTATGCAAGAGGGCTCATGCAAGCACTTTCTACGGTTACAACATTCAATGATGTGATCACAAAGCTGAAACCTGAAAAGCGAATCAATAAAGAAAAAGACAAACCCGACTTCGAGTACATTCTTTCCACCGACCGGGCCGTGAAAAACTTCCTCAAGCGCATGCAACCGGCTGTAAATGAAGAGGAAAAGTAATTGGAGGTTGAATAATTAAGAATGTTTGGTTAAGATTGTATTCGGAAACAGAAAAATCAGGTGTTTTGATCAAAAAACGCCTGATTTTTTAACAACTGTGGGGATTGCTAACATTACCAAATATACTCGGTTTACTTGCTGCCTACCTTGTTGGATCCATTCCCTCAGCGGTATGGGTTGGGAGGACCTTTTACGGAATCGATGTTCGTGAATATGGAAGCGGTAATGCAGGTGCCACCAATACATTTCGTGTCTTGGGAAAAAAGCCTGGAACTGCAGTACTTATCATGGATATAGTAAAGGGATTCATGGCGGTAAAGCTTGCTTACTTTGTCGGGGATTATGATCCTCAATCACCGGAGTTTATTGATTTTGAATTAGCACTTGCTGTCTGTGGATTGTTGGGACACATCTTTCCAATTTATGTTGGATTCAGGGGTGGAAAAGGAGTTGCAACGATGCTTGGAATCCTGATTGCTGTTCATCCTCAGGCCGCTTTGATTTGTGCTGTAGTTTTTATACTGACACTTTCAATCAGCAGATATGTTTCCCTCAGCTCAATGTTGAGTGGAATTACTTTTCCTGTAGTGATTATGGTGTTTTATTCCACCAACTCAAGTATCAATATTTTTTCTCTGGCTGTCGCAATCCTGATTCTTGTAACGCATCAACGCAACATTGAACGTTTGATAAAAAATGAGGAATCAAGGGTGAATTTGTTCCGTCGAAAAGCTGCCTGAATCCGGGCAGAATTTGTTGAGGTAATCCTGGATAATGAGTGCTGAATCCAGTTGTTTTGCATAAATCATGTCGGGGCAGACTTTATCCTTTTTATCAAGGTATGCGAGCGTTATTCCCCTGAAATAGTAGGCGTAAGCAAACATTGAGTTCAATTGTATAGCACGGTTAAAATCAATCAGCGCCGAGCGGGCGGCTTCCTCACTGATGTCCAGTTTAATCAACTTCAAATGTCCGCGTTGAAAATAGTATTCCGGATTATCCGGGTTCAGGTCGATTGCATAATTCAACCACTTTAATGCCTGTTTGTAATCCTTCAGGCTATCGCAGAACATGGCCTGTTTGAATTTATCTTCCGCACTGGCAATGCAATCAGTACTCTTGCATTTATTTTTTTCGATCAGCTCATCAGCATTTGATTGCAATGAATCCGGGAAAGTTGTTCGTATGTATTCTTCATACCTGGAAGCCCTGAAAGTATTGTGGAATTCTCTTGCATTCCAGGCTATGCCAAGATAGGAGATGAGCAAAAGTATCAGAACTGCAGCTGTATGAGAGAGTTGATCCAGCCTTGATTGCATTAACCAGGTAAGACCACTTCTGCTAAATTTTTTTAATATCAAACACAACACATAAGCACATATCAAAACAACAATGTACAAACCTGTATTTTCTCCAAGACCCCAGTATTGCATACGAAACAAGAGAAGGAAGAAGGAAATTCCAAAGATTAACTCCGGTGACAACCTCCACTTACTTTCCAACTGATACTCTTTATACATTGCTCTGATTCCACTGAAGAGGAGTACAAAAGAGAGCAACAAACCTGATAAAACAAGGAATAAAATACCGCCCGGAATACCGATTTTGCGTAAATAAATTCCTGCTACAAACAGAAGTAATAAATAACCTTCCCGGGAAAATTTCATTGTCAAATTTCTGTTTACGAAGATAGCCTGCGTCTCACATTGCCCCAAATTATGTATCGAATTAATTGACAATTATCAAATTCCGATTGTTGAGAAGAAACACTGAGGTGTGAGATTCGGCTTACAAGAGGCGTCTAAATTTGCATACACTCCATGGTCCATCCACTCTCCTATAAAATTCTCCGGTTCCCGGTTTTGCTCCTGATGTTTGCGCTATGTGCCATCCGTCAGAGTTTTGCGTCTGATCCTGTAAAACTTCCACCTTTCTATACAGATGAAGCAGGGAAGTGGGCTGATTCGGTATTGGCAACGCTCAGTCCCGGTGAGCGTATTTCCCAGCTCATCATGGTCGCAGCATGGAGCAATAAAGATTCTGTGCATATCAAAGAAATCCGTAAGCTGATTCAGGACCACGGTATAGGCGGGCTGATCTTTTTTCAGGGAGGACCCATACGTGAAGCATTGCTGACGAATGACTACCAATCCATTTCCAAAGTCCCGCTCATGATTGGTATGGATGGAGAATGGGGATTATCCATGCGCCTCGACAGCACTGTTCGTTTTCCCAGACAAATGACTTTATCGGCAATGCCATCAGATTCGCTCATCTATACAATGGGTGCTGAAATTGCCAGGGAATGCAAACGGATTGGAATCCATATCAACTTTGCGCCTGACGCGGACATCAACGACAATCCACTCAATCCGGTTATCGGGAGCCGATCATTTGGCGACGATAGGGAAGAAGTGACCAGAAGAGCTATGCTCTACATGAAAGGCATGCAGGACAATGGCGTACTTGCCAATGGAAAGCATTTTCCCGGTCATGGCAATGCTGAAAGTGATTCTCACCTGACCTTGCCATTGATTTCACAAACGCGTTCGGAACTGGATTCGGTAGAATTGTATCCTTTCCGGAAATTAATAGATGAAGGATTAGCATCTGTGATGGTTGCACATTTGAATGTTCCCGCTTTAGACAGTACAGCGAATCTTCCATCAACACTTTCGAAACCCATCGTTACCGATTTGCTTTCAACAAAAATGGGTTTCAAAGGTTTAATTTTCACTGATGCTTTGAATATGAAAGGTGTTAGCAGTTGCTATCAGCCGGGTATTCTGGATAAAAAAGCAATTCTTGCCGGGAATGATATTTTGCTTTATACAGAGGACGTCCGCAAAGCAATTGATGAAATTTTACTTTCTGTTCAGAATGGTGAAATTTCACAGGAAGAAATTGACAGGAGAACCAGAAAATTGCTGATGGCAAAGTACTGGTGCGGACTTAACAAGAAACCTGTTATTGATACTACCAATCTTTACAAAGACCTGAATCCACCTTCAGCATTAATTCTGCAAAGAAAGTTGTACGAGCAGTCCATTACTGTTATCAGAAACAGGGATTCAATTTTACCACTTCGTTCGCTGGATTCGTTAAGGATAGCTTCTGTTGTGATAGGTGATGTTAAAGACAATGCATTCCAGAAGCAATTGAAATTGTATGGAAGAATTGATACTTATGCAGAAGAAAAAGACGCTCCGGTTTCCATTTTTGATGCTTTGTTTAAGTTTCTGGAAAATTATGACATCGTCATTTTGAGTTTGCATGGAACCAGTATGAAAGCTGCAAATAATTTTGCAATACCTGAAGCCGCACAGACTTTTATTGATAAAGTAATCGCTGCTTATCCTACGGTATTTGTAAATTTTGGAAATGCCTATACATTTTCTCGTTTTCACAACACAGATTCAGCCAAAGCGGTTGTTCTGGCTTATGAAGATTTTCCGATGACACATGAAATGGCTGCACAAATTGTTATGGGAGGGTTTAGCAGTTCCGGGAAATTACCTGTGAATAGCACTGCAACATATACCAGGAGCCTGGGACAGAAGACCTCCCGTGCGATCCGACTGAAGTATACACTTCCGGAAGATGCCGGCATGCCTTCTGAAAAATTAAGCAGGATTGATTCTATTGTTAATAATGCAATCCTTGCCGGTGCTTTTCCCGGTTGTCAGGTGCTTGTCGCAAAGGATCAGAAAGTAGTATATTCAAAATCATTTGGAACAAGGACCTATAAAGACACTACAAAAGTCCGGAACACAGATTTGTTCGATGTTGCATCGGTGACAAAAATTGTTGCAACGGCATTAGGTTCAATGAAATTATTTGATGACGGTAAAATCAATCTGAATCAACCACTTTCAAAATATCTTCCGGCTTTAAAGACTACAAACAAAAGAAGTTTGACGATCAAAGAGGTCATGGCTCATCAGGCGGGATTACAATCCTGGCAGCCTTTCTGGAAGCAAACAGTGAAGGATAATAATCTGATGTCAACCGTCTATCAGAAAACCCGAACGACAGATTACTCATTGAGGGTTGCGGATAGCATTTATATGAAAAAAGCTTATGCTGACAGCTTATTGAAATGGATTTATAAATCACCCTTGAATGAAAGAGGGAAATATGTTTATAGCGATTTTGGCCCGATTCTATTAAAGAACATGGTTGAGAAAGTGAGTAAGGATTCTTTTAGTGTTTATCTTGAAAATAATTTCTACAAGCCACTGCAATTATCCAATTCCGGTTTCCTTCCGAGAAAGAAATTTCCTCTTGAAACGATCGTCCCTACAGAAAATGATAAGGAATTCCGTCACCAGTTACTGATTGGAGATGTTCATGATCCGGCCGCTGCAATGCAGGGAGGAATATCGGGTAATGCAGGTTTTTTTAGTAACGCGAATGACCTGGCTGTGATTATGCAAATGCTGCTGAATAAAGGAAGCTATGGCGGACGGCAATTCCTTAAACCGAATACAGTTACGCTCTTTACAAAGCAGCAATTTGTGCAGAACAAAAACAGAAGAGGCTTGCTCTTTGACAAACCAGAACCGGATCCTGCAAAATCCAGTCCTTGCAGTCCTTCAG
>CAYMMN010000087.1:0-10795 GCA_964391495.1 uncultured Flavobacteriales bacterium
TACAAATCTTCGTCTTCACCAACATCCTGGAATTTACCACGACCTACCAGCCAGTTACAGGCCATCATAACATTCGAACGGTACACATCACCACCGGTGAGATTCGCCGATTCAAAAAGTTCCATGACATCATCCGGATTGTCGAGATGTTGGAAATCGGTTACCAGCATGACTTTATTTTCATGAGCGAGTTTTGCCCATTTTTCTACTACCTTGTTTGAACCCAGATAACCTGGCAGCAACAAAATGGAGTAGTTGTCACGTAAATCCAGTCGGTCGTAATTCGCTTTCAATTCACCATTAACAGCGTCGATGAAACGCGGATTATCGAGATCCTTTAATTGCTCGGGATCCGCATTCATGATCGTAACGTTTTTCAGTTTGTCACTTTCCGTGTTCTTGTAGAACAATGCAACAGAACGATAAGAACGTTCGAGATCACGAGTAGCGTCAACTGCTTTGAGAAGGTTTTTCTTTAAAAGAGCCGCAGCGGAATCAGATTTTTGCTGAGCCTGATCTACTGCTGCTGAAATATTATCACTGTTTTGGAGCAAGTCAGCCCAAAGCTGTAATGATTTTTTAATGGAATCGCGCTCTTGTTTTTTATCGGACTCAGTAAGGAAGATTTTTTTCCTTGCTTTCCGTTCAGGATTCATGTTCTGAACTCCGTCAATGACTGCCTCGAGTATATCAAATCCGCCGAATTTGGCGAGTTTATTAGAGCTTTCTTCTAGAACCTGTGCAGGATTCGCAACGCGTTCTCTTTCTTTCGCCTGGCTCTGTGATTGCTGTTGTTGTTGTGATTCTTCCATGTTGTTTTTAATTGGTTGAATAAAATTTAAAATATTAAATCAACGATTGAATTATTTAGCGTCTTCAATTTCCTGGATCAAAGCAAGCAATGCTCCAACAAAAGCGCCTTTGGTGTCCGGGTTTTCCAGAATGGTTTTGAGCGATTTGTTCGATTTCAATTGCTTGATGATCTTCATATATTGATCTTGCTTTTGATTCAGATCCTGAAGAAATTGGTTTTGGTTGGTGATACCTTTCGTGCCGAAATCCCCAAGGTTAGAAAATGACAATGCTTCGTTTGTAGAGCTTCCATCTTCTTTTTCCAGTTCAACTTCAACCTTTGGTTTGAAATGAGCAAAGACTTCATCTACGTTTTTTAAATCATAAACCATTTCAGGTTTTACCGGCGCCTGGTCGGTTAATTTCTCTACAACAAGTGTTCGGTTTTTTGGGATGTCTGCAATTGCCTCGCTGGCATCGGGCCGTATTTCATTGCCCCCAATTCCATAGTTAAACATAGTTTTAAAAGTTTGAGTTTGGAACAAATATACAAGTTTTGGGATTCAATCCAAATCAATTTCATTGCCGGAAAAGCCTTTTCCGGCCTTAATTTCAAGGGAATTGGAGTGCTTGTTGGAATACCCCTCCACAGGGAGGATTCGGAGAATTTATACATTCGACAGGCCCTTATCTTGGCGCAGAGATGACTTTAATAACTATGACTTGTCGGTTGGAATTTCCAGCCATGCTGCTTTTTCCAGTTGCCATGTGTGAGTTCAATTCCTCTTGATGGGAAGCTGCCTTACAAATCATCTAATCAAATTAATCATGTATTCATTGTCAGGATTTGAAAATTTCAGTCTTATGATTAACTTGGTCCCTGATTAAAACCCTTGATTCCTTTTCTTATTGACTTCACCTTCCGGAAGAAAGAAAACGGAGCATCATGTTTATTTATACTGATTTAATTTAAACTAAAAAATTTTTATGGCTGATGTGATTAATTATTCAGAAGATCTGAAAAAAGCTGTTCGTATTGCGCAATCTGTAGCGAAGGAATTTTCCAATCAGAATTTTTCCGCTCCACATTTGTTGAAAGCCTTGTTGCACAAAGATGTCGGCCTGCAGCCTTTACTGGAAAGTATGGATAAAGACATTTACTTTCTTGAAGAATGGGCAGAAGTTCGATTGGAAACATTTCCAAAAGCTGGTAAGGTTACCGAAGACCCATCAGGTGATGATAAAATCTCCACGTTGATGGACGAAGCGGATTCCATACGTTTGAAATTATCTAAAGATGAAATTGACGCGACCTGCGCGCTGGCTGCACTGAGTATACCCGGCCTCGGATTTTCTTATGATCAGTTGAAAACATTCCCGATGACGCACCATGAAATCATGACGCGACTCCTGGAAAATGTAACTTTGAAACAAGCTGTTTCCGGTGCAGGAAGTGCTGCGAACTCCTCCGGTACAGGTTCCGCAGCGAAAGGAGGATCTGCCCTCCTTAAATATTGTGTTGATAAAACAGAATTGGCCCGCGAAGGAAAAATCGATTCCATTGTCGGACGCGAACGCGAAACACGTATGGTCGCGGAAATCCTCGGACGTCGTTCGAAACCAAATGTGATCATCTCCGGTGAACCGGGTGTGGGTAAAACATCTCTCGTAGATGGCTTCGCATTGAGTATCATCAACAATCAGGTACCCGATAATTTCAAAAACGCGAAAATTTTTGAACTTGATTTCGGAGCGCTCGTAGCAGGTGCTTCTTATAAAGGCGAAGTGGAAGACCGCTTAAAGAATATTGTCAAAGAAATTAAGCAGTTTGAAAGAGCTATTTTATTCATCGACGAAATCCACATGTTGCTGGATAAAAATGGAGGCGCTGCCGGTTCATCAAATATCCTCAAACCGGAACTTGCAAGAGGTGAGCTCACCATTATCGGTGCTACCACGAATGACGAATACAGAAAATTCATAGAAGCGGATGAAGCTTTCAATCGTCGCTTTGAATTGTTGCGCATAGAAGAGCCGGATGAAAAGACTTGTCGTAAGATGCTGTCAATTATCATCCCTTATTATGAAGAGCATCACGGACTCAAGCTCGCTCCGGATGCAATTCCTGAAGCTATCAAGCTGGCAAAGCGATATATCAAAGAACGTCGTTTGCCGGACGCTGCAATTGATCTGATCGATCGTACGATGGCTGTTGTAAAGATGACAGGTGCTACTTCCAAAGAAGAAATTATCGCTCTGCATTCCGGCCTCGAAGAACTCCTGGCTAAAACCAACGATCTGAAAGCGGGTGAACTGACCATGGAATTGAAATGGTTTTATACCCAGGCAAAAAACAGGATCAGTCATGTCCTCTTCAGTCAGCTTGAAGAAGAAAAGGACATCGATAAGTTTGATACCGATGAGGAAATCATTACCTATATCCGAAGTGTATTGTTGCGACTGCAGGAACTGGCTGAAGTGAAAAAGGAAATAGTAGACAAAGGAGATATCGCTTCCGTAGTTGCACACAAGACCGGCATTCCAATGGGAAAACTTCAATCCCAGGAAAAAGAGAAGCTGATGAACATGGAAGGAATCCTGAAAAGCCGAGTTGTCGGACAGGATCACGCAGTAAAAGCTGTGGCGGAAGCTATCCTCGAATCAAGAAGCGGATTAAGCAAACCCGGACAACCAATCGGATCCTTCTTCCTGCTTGGACCTACAGGCACAGGAAAGACAGAACTTGCCAAATCACTTGCTGAATTTATGTTCATGGATGAAAATTCCCTGATTCGTTTCGACATGAGTGAATTTAAAGAGGAACATTCCGCTGCATTGCTCTACGGAGCTCCTCCGGGATATGTCGGATACGAAGAAGGAGGTATGCTCGTGAATAAAATCAGACAACAACCTTATGCAGTTGTTCTCTTTGATGAAATTGAAAAAGCCCATACTTCAGTGTTTGATCTTTTCCTTCAGATTCTGGATGAGGGAAAGCTTCATGACAGACTTGGTAAAGAAGGAGACTTTTCAAATTCTGTAATTCTCTTCACATCAAATATCGGAAGTGATTTCATCGTCGATAAAATTAACAAAGGACAAATTCCTGGAACAAACGAAATGATGGATATTATGGGTAAATACTTCCGCCCGGAATTTCTCGCTCGTCTCACGGAGATCGTACCTTTCGCGCCAATCTCAGAAGGTATCGTGTTGAACATCTTCAATATTCAACTCAAGAGTTTGCTGGATCCGCTCACAAAACAAGGTATTTCTTTTACCATGACCGATAAGGCCCGTGAGTTCCTCGCGAAGTCAGGCTTTACTCCAAAATATGGTGCACGTCCGATTAAAGGAGTAATCCGCAATCAGCTTCGCAGACCGATTTCAAAAATGATCATCTCCGGTCAGGTTGGAAAAGGTGATACCATTACACTTGATATCAATGAACAGAATGATCTTCTTTGGGCAATCAATGGTAAAAGCTGATAGAAACTTCAGTTCAAAAAAAATGCCCCTTCGTAGGGGCATTTTTTTTTGAATTGAAATTATTCAAGAGGCTTTTTCTTTTGACAATCGATCAGGTCTTTTTGTAATTGCTTGTTCTCCCTGTCAAGTTTGTCATTTTCAAGTTTGGTTACTTCGAAATCATTTGCTTTAGGTTTAGCGCTTTTAAATTCAGAATATAAATCAAGAAAAGCTGTTGTTACAGTCGCAAACCTGGAATAAACACTACTTTTTAGAATTGAATCCTGAGAAACCATTACAGAAAATTGTGAAACTTTTGTGTTTGCAGTTCCATACTTTGTATCCATTCCTGCAGGATCCTTAATATTCAAAAGTGTAATTGCACTCAATACGCTATCGGCCATACTGATGTATTTGTCATTGGCTTCCAATTGCTTTTTAAGATTCGCATTTTCTTCAATCAGCAACCTGTTATGTTCTTTCGGGTTAGAGAAATCAAAGTAGGTAACCGCGACCACAAGCACAACAGTGACGAGAAAAAATGCAAGGAAGATGAAAAACTGCTTCATTCTGTCCTGCGAATTCAAAGGTTTCATAGATTCTTCTTAATTTATATCTGCAATCAGAAAATTAGTCGGCAAGAAAACTCCAGCCTTTTTGTTTTGGTTTCTCTTCCTCTTTTTTATTCGTTTCCGCTTCAACAATTCGTTCACGTACAAATGATCCTTCGCCTTTGCGTTTACCAATAAAGTCGAGTTGGCTGAGTTTGCCGAATAAGTTGAAAAACATACTAAGCATACGATCTGCCGGTACAATGCTTTCAGAAATATCCAGATGATTGTATTCGGTGCGAATCACATCCGTCAAAACACTTTCAAATTGTCCCGCACTCACTTCCGACCATTCGCTCATGTAATTAATCAATTCTTCTTTGTCGCGGTCAACCAGACAATCGAGTGAGGTTTTCATTACATAAGCGAAACGGATGAAGTACTCCAGCATATGCACAGGCGGTTGTTCCGCAATGATCCAGCGATAACGACTCAATTCATTAGCAGTAAAGAAAACAACTTTTTCCGCCATGAAGTTGAAATTCTGTGTAAGGCTGGTGTTCTGACTTTTTGTTTTTATTTTATGTATAATCGTGATCAGTGACTTACTGATTTCGCCTAACTTATTTCCAAAGTCATAATAATAATCATACAAAAGTGAATGATTGCGAACTGAACAACATGGAGGAATATAGGAGGAGTCGACACTGAGCCGTCCTGCAGACAAAAGAATTTTACCTATTGGAATGAAATAATCAGGAATGGCGTTGTTGTTCAGCTGATCACCTGGTAATATACTGACACTATAAGCCGGAATCGTATAAGGATGGCGGGGAGGTACTTCGTCTGTATCAGGTTGCCCAACCGGAATACGTTCGAATGGATTGGCATTAATAACAATATAGAATGATTTTGCTTTGCTTTCACTCGCATTGAAGGAAGCGCTGAGTTCTTCAAATGTGAAGTGATATTTTTGTGCCAGATTACTGCTGATTTCAATGCGTGCTCCGGAACGTGTGATGGCGCGACAGGTCAGCAAATCAGCGGAAATAAGCTTGCTCTGATCTACCTGTAACTTTACATCGAGCGATTTATCATTTTCTGTAGCGGCACTCACCAGCCCGTAATTGTAATTGTTTAGTCCAACTCCTGCTGCATCACGAACATGATCAGCAACAGACAATTCCAATTGTTTGAAATGGTCTTCGTTGATTTTCATCCCGTCGATCCAGTGAACAGGCAGATATTTAATTTCTTGGAACATAGTTTTTAAAATTTCCTGTTTATCGGATTAGGCAACAATGTATCGCTTTGGAGCAATAACTTCATGTTCTTTCATCTGATTTTGTTTCACTGATAAATGCGGATCAAGAATCCTTGATGTTTTCCACCATGCATTCGGTTTTACATAAAAAATCCATCCGTAGGATTTACTCATTTCGTCCTGGTATTCTATTGGGTTTTCACGGTTCTTGTCATTGTATTCGGTAATGTACATGAAAAAAAGTTCTCCGAATTGCATATCCAAAGGAGCTTTGAATTTGAAATTAGAAATAGAAGTATCGTTATATTTTTTGGGGAACTCGAAGCTCAGGATGTAACTGTTTGAGAAATCTACAAGATCCAGATCAGGCATTTTGGTATTATCGCTATAGAACCAGAGTTTATATTTGCGTGCCGGAATCTGCATGGCTTTGTCAAAAGTGGCAACAAAAAAGAAGGGGACTACAAATACAAGGAAAGCGGGGAGGAAAATCGAAATATACTCCTGATTTTTTCTAAGAATCAGGAATTTTGCCAGTAAATAAAAAAAGATCATACTACACAATACAATTCCCAGGGTGAATGTGAGCTTTTTAAGAAAGAGCAAATTTTCATCCCAGTTCAGTCTTGTATTGATATAATATACGTGAAAGATTGCAAAGCAAAGAGTTGTGATTTGTAAGACGATAAATAGTTTTGATGCCTCACCAATCCCGCCAATGAGAATAAGTCCGGGTAGGGAACAAACTAAACTCAACAGGATCAAATACCAGATGAATCGTTTGTTTGTGGAATTATTGATTCTCCCAACCGTCCCCATTCCCGGTTTCGGGACCGAGCCTGCTGATTGTCCAAATAAACTCATTTCAACAAAAATTTAATAATTTGATGGCTAAAAGTAATACATTTATGAAAAGGGGTCAAATTATATAGTTCTTTAATAATCAGTTTGTTAACAAATATTTTCATTTCTCAGGGTCAGATAAGTGTTAATTGAACCTGTATAGATCTACAATTCCAATTTTTAACAATTCATCCGGTCATTCAAATACGGGTTCAAATGTTTGGAAATGTTATGTTGAACTTTACTCCAGATTAATTTTTGATTAAATGTTAATCACTGCTTCTCCTTGGAATAAATACCATTAACATTTCATGATTAAGCACTCAATTTCAGTTAGCCGGGAGATTACTTTATGGATTCACCGACATTCTCAATATGTTCACCGCCTTTGTGTATTACATCAGCCAAAAACAATGATATTTTCATTTTGCAGACTAAATTTTTAGATAGCTTGCGCGTTCATTAATCTGATGAGTTGCTACGAATTTGATCCTCATCCAGAGTTTTGTGATTTCAGAATACCCATTCACTTTGTGAATCTGCGAATTAAGAAATGAATCATTTATTCACCCTTCGTATTCCACTTTTCTGGACCTTGGTTGCAGTTGCAATTACAGCAATCCTGAGCTATTATCTTGTAAATACAATTTCCGCTTCCCATCGGCCTGTCCAGGTTACCTCAAATAATCCGGTTCAGGTAAATTGTAATGAAATTAAATTTCACCGGAATAATCACTTCAACCTGATTCATCCACTGTTGTTTTCTGAGATAAGTGCTGAAGATGATTCATTGAATGAAATGAAAAATGAAATTTCCAGATTCATCAATGATGAAAAAACTGCCGGAAGAGTTCAGGATGTTTCTGTATATTTCAGAAGGATGGATACTCCGTCATGGTTCGGTATTAATCAGGATGAAGAATATATTCTCGCCAGTTTATTCAAGGTGCCTGTGATGGTCGCTATTCTTATGCAGGCAGATCGTGATTCTCGATTCCTGGATAAAGGCGTCTTTTACAAGGAGTATCCAAAAGAAGTATTCAACCAAAATGTTCCACCATTACCCGGAGGGCATTTCTATCCAATCCGGACTCTGTTGGAAAGTATGGTTTCCAGATCTGATAACAATGCCTATGATCTTCTTTGGAAGAATATGGATAAAGCGGATTTCGATCAATTTCTGGAGGACTTAAAATTGAAACCCTTTCATGTTACCGATACAGGGGAATACAAATTAAATGTGATGGATTACAGCAAAGTTTTTCGCGTCCTCTACAATGCAGGGTATTTAAGTCCGAAAAACAGCGAATTCGCATTGAAACTTTTATCTAAAAGTGATTTCCAGGAAGGATTTATTACTCACATCGATAAGAAAGTTGTGGTTCCAAGAAAATTTGGTTACCGGGTAAATTCAACCGAAGGTGATCTCAGTGAGTTTGGCATTTTCTACGTGAATGACCATCCTTATCTGCTTGGTGTGATGACCCGCGGACTTGAATACAAAAATCTTAATAATATTCTCTCTACCATTTCAAATATGGTTTATCAGAGAATGAAAGTTAATCCTGCGAGTTGATCTCTATATTTTGGTCGGAGGTGCAACTTAATTAATGCTTTCCTTTTTTCTTCGCGCATTCCATTCTACGTATGTGATTGCAAGAATCAGCCAGGACAATCCCAATAAATATCCTCCGGCAACATCGCTCAAATAATGTACGCATAGATAAATCCGGCTGAATCCTATTCCGAAAATCAGGAATATCCCTGCGAGAAATACGTAGGACCGCATGTTGGTACTCCGTTCACTTCGGATATACAGATAAGTAAGATAGCCGTAAAACGCGACGGCAATGGTGGAATGACCGCTTGGAAATGAAAAGGAGCCTTCCGCGTAATATGCAAATTCGTCAGGCCGGTTTACCTTGTAAATGTTCTTACCAAGTACAATAGTTGCCGCACTTCCAAGAACAGTGAATAAGAGAGGAATGAGGTAAGAGTACAGTTTGTAATAAATGAAAATTATTATGAGCACTATTGTAAGCCATGCAATCGTTATTTCATTCCCGATTTGTGTAAAAAGAAAAATTGATTTGGCTAAAAAATCAGTACGAATGGAATAAAAAAATCGTGCGACCATTGAGTCAATGCGAGTCAGGCTCTGACTGTTCATCAGTTTTTCTGTGAGTTGAAATAGGAGTAGGAGATTGAGGAAAAATGTGATCGCGATTGCACTTAGCGGAAGGCCCTGAAAATGCAGAATCGAAAAGCGATCCATTATAAATCTCCAGGGTCCGGGAAAATTCCGTTGTAAAACCGTGGCGGGCCAACTGGAAAGTAGACGGTCGCGCAGTCTGAAAAGGAATCTGATCAATCGATCCGCCATTGTAGGATGAATAATTAAGAGAATTTAATAATGAAATATTATTGAAACCGGTCTGGAAATAGAATTCTGTATTTTTTCTGATTTTTAATGAAATTTTAATCAATGATCACCCTGAAATATTGTGATTTTTATCATGCATTCTCGTTTTAATTTTAGTAAAATTGCATCTCCTAACCTATAAAAAATCTACACATGAAAAAAGGGAATATTTTATTTCTTTCTATGTCTATCGCCGGCCTGGTGATGAGTACACAGTCCTTCGCACAGGATAAGAAAGAAGAAGCAGAAAAAACTGTGGCTCCTGCAAAAGAAGAAATTGTCTGGAAAGAACGTTCGGATTTTCATAAAGTGATGTCAACCACATTTCATCCTATGGAAGATGGTGACTTTAAACCGATCCGTGAACGGGTAGGGGAAATGGTAGCAAAAGCGGAAGCCTGGGCCAAATCAGAAGCTCCTAAAGGAATGGATAAACCAGAAATCAAGGAGAAGTTGCAACAATTGGTGAAAGAATCAGGAGAACTCAGAGATATGATTGTTGCAAAAGCTACAGATGCCGAAGTGAAAACAAAATTAACAGCGCTTCACGAAACCTTTCATCAGATTGCAGGTTTGTGTAAGCCGGGGATGTAATCCTGATTTTGTTAGGTTATCCGAAATTGTATTTGTTGAATTTATAAAAAGAGAGCCTTTGATTTTTCAAAGGCTCTCTTTTTATTCGTGAATATCGAACGTATTATTCCTGCAAAATCAATTGCTTAGACTTTATGGTTTTGTAAAGGCTGGATTGGAAAGAAATTCATAATCCGTGAGTGTTTTCAAAAATGCGATCATGTCATCCATATCTTGCTGACTGAGTCTTCCCTTTTGAATCGCCTGGAGATTTGGATCCAGATTAGCTGTATAATGAAAATCGGTGTTGTAATGATTCAAGACCTCCTGTAATGTCTGGAAACGACCATCGTGCATGTACGGTGCTGTTACTTCAATATTCCGGAGACTGGGAGTTTTAAATTTCCCCATATCCGTACTCCTTAAAGTAATCCTTGCTCGTCCACTGTCAGCAGAAATAGAATCCAGACCATTATTTCTGTATTCAAAATCAGTAAAAGTACTTCCGAGGATATGGCAATGATTACAATCTCCTTTTGCCGGATCTGCAAACAGGTTCATTCCTCTGGTTTCAGCAACAGTCAGCGTAGCCTGACCCAATTGATATTGATCATATTTTGAATTCGCGGAAAGCATGGTTCTCTCAAATTGAGCAATAGCCTTCATCACAAGTGGTGTCGTGATCGTTGATGTACCAAATGCAACCTGGAATAATGGGGGATACACAGAACTGTTGTTCAATTCGGAAATACAGTTCGTAAGTGTCTCATGCATTTCAACCGGATTTTGTATAGGGCCGATCACCTGTGATTCAAGATCTGCTGCTCCTCCATCCCAGAAGAAACCATTCGCGTAACCCAGGTTAAACAATGGCATAGCGTT
>CAYMMN010000088.1:0-10767 GCA_964391495.1 uncultured Flavobacteriales bacterium
ATGTCTCATAATTAATTACAAATGGATAAAATAAATTTAAGCACCATATATATTTTAAACCACCAAGCACTAACCACTAACCACTAACCACTAACCACTAACCACCAAAAAAAATGACCAGAGTAGTAATCACCGGCCTTGGAATCTACAGCTGTATCGGGAAAAATCTCGATGAGGTGAGGGATTCTTTGTTCAAGGGCAAGAGCGGGATTATTCTGGATCAGGAACGTAAGCAGTTTGGTTATCGCTCGGGGCTGACGGGTTTTGTGGAGAGACCTGCATTGAAGGGTCTGCTCGATCGTCGTGCACGGATCATGTTACCTGAACAGGGCGAGTACGCGTATGTCGCGACTCTGGAAGCGATGAAAATCGCGGGCATTGATCAGGACTGGATTGATCAAAGAGAAGTAGGAATTATTTACGGCAACGATAGCTCTGCAAAACCTGTTGTTGAAGCGACAGACATTATCAGAGCAAAAAAAGATACTATGCTTGTTGGTTCCGGTTCTGTTTTTCAGACCATGAATTCAACAGTGACCATGAACCTCTCGACAATTTTTAAGTTGAAAGGAATAAATTTTACAGTCAGTGCTGCTTGTGCAAGCGGAAGTCATGCAATTGGTTTGGGATATCATTTTATCAAAACCGGTTTGCAGGATTGCGTGATTTGCGGAGGCGCGCAGGAGATCAATATTTTTTCCATGGGGAATTTCGATGCATTGTCGGCATTCTCAGTTCATGAATCGGATCCTACGAAAGCTTCCCGTCCTTTTGATCGCGATCGCGATGGTTTGATCCCAAGCGGTGGTGCGGCTACTGTCATTCTCGAAAGTCTGGAATCAGCACAGAAACGTGGCGCGACAATTCTTGGTGAAGTGATCGGTTATGGCTTTTCATCCAATGGCGCCCACATTTCCAACCCGACCGTAGATGGTCCGGTTCGCGCCCTTCGTCTGGCTTTGATCGACGCCGGTATTGATCCCCGGGTTATTGATTACATCAATGCCCATGCGACTTCAACACCTGCAGGCGATGCAAGTGAAGCGGAGGCGATTTCGGAGGTTTTTGGTGACGCCGGAACGCCTGTAAGTTCAACAAAATCAATGACCGGACACGAATGCTGGATGGCCGGCGCCAGTGAAATTGTTTACTCTATGCTCATGATGCAGCATGGTTTTATCGCGCCGAATATTAACTTTGAGAACCCGGATGAACATTCCGCGAAACTGAATATTATTAAAACGACGACTGAAAAGGATATAAATGTATTTTTATCCAATTCCTTTGGCTTCGGCGGGACGAATTCCTCGCTGGTCGTAAGGAAATGGAAACCATGATGAATATGAAAAACGAAGAGATCATCGAAAAGATTAACGAATTCCTGGTGGAGGAATTCGAAGTGGAGGCGGAGAAAATTACCCCTGATGCGAACCTGAAAGAAACTTTAGGCCTCGACAGCCTTGATTATATCGACCTTGTGGTGGTGATCGAAAGTAATTTTGCTTTTAAGGTTAAACCCGAAGATTTTGTGGGCATCGTGACCTTCCAGAATTTCTATGATTACGTGATCTCCAAGGTAAATTCAAAAGAATTGATCTGATGCCTTCCTGGCAGGGAAAATCAAAAGGAACAAAAACCGGTTACAGTATTTTTGTTGGGATTCTAAGACGATTTGGCGTTTTCCCCGCTTATTTCCTTCTCCGGCTCGTCGCCTTTTATTATTTTTTATTTTCATTTTCTTCTACACGTGTCATCTTTTCTTTCTTCCGAAAAATTCTGGGATATAGTGCCATTTCAGCTTTACTGAATGTTTACAGGAATTATTTCTGGTTTGGTCAAAGTCTCATCGACAAGATTGTGCTGATGTCGGAACTTCCCAACAAATTCACATTCGATTTTGATGGAGAAGAATATTTGCGGGAAATGGTGGCAGGAGGAAAAGGCGGAATGCTCATCAGCGCGCATGTGGGAAACTGGGAAATAGCCGGTTTCCTGCTCAAACGTCTCGATACCAGGATCAATATCGTCATGTACGACGGGGAACATCAGAAAATTAAGGAATACATCAGTTCTGTTATTGGGAAAAGACAGGTTAAAATCATTGTTGTTAAGGATGATATTTCGCATATTTATGAAATCAACGATGCCATAAGAAACAACGAATTTGTGTGCATGCATGCCGATCGCTTCGTTGAAGGAAACAGGATAGTAAAAAAGGAATTCCTGGGAAAAGAAGCTCCTTTTCCTTTCGGTCCGTTTGTGCTCGCAACACGTCTTGAAGTGCCTGTGAGTTTTGTGTTTGCGATGAAAGAAAGTAAATTACACTACCATTTTTACGCAAGTAAACCCAAAGTGTATTTTTCGAAAGACAGAAAAATGGCTACCGAAGAAATGCTGAATGATTTTGTCTCGGAACTGGAACAAAAAGTAAAGCGCTATCCCGCTCAATGGTATAACTATTACGATTTTTGGAAAGCCTGATGCAATTGCCTCAAAAAAATATCACCGACCTGATTCCTCAGAAATTTCCATTTGTGATGATTGATCAATTGGATTTTTCAGATGAAACAACAACGCGTTGTAGTCTGATCGTCAGAGATGAAAACATTTTTGTTGTAGATGGAATATTCCGTGAAGCGGGACTTATTGAAAACATCGCGCAAACAGCCGCGGCGCGTGTTGGTTACATCGCTGCCACGCAAAAGCAGGAAGTTCCAGTTGGTTTCATCGGCGCTATTCGTAATCTGGAGATTTTTTCACTTCCACATACGGGTGATGTATTAGAGACTGAAGTAAAAATTCTGAATACTATTTTTGATGTTACGATCATTTCCGGTTGTATCCGCAGTCAGGATAAGATTCTCGCGAATTGTGAAATGAAAATAGTTCTTAACCCAATAAAAAAAGATTGATATGAAACGTGTACATGTTAATTCGCTCTTCGTGCTCTTTTTTTTCATAACCGGATTGGCAAATTCCGGATCAGCACAAAACCTTAAAGATTTTTTCAATTCTACAGAAAAGAAAACAACCTGGCTGGGTCTTGACTTTTCCGAGCTGCGCATACTTGGTGATGCAGGCGCGGATGTTTGGGAAATCAAGGATCGTTATTTTGAATCAATGAATGATCTTGTTCTCAACGAATCAGAGAAATACAATGTAGCCAAAACTTTCCGCAGATCAAACATTTCATTTGATCTCAACGCGGTTAGAAAGGTAAACGCAAAAGTGGATGTGGATAAAATGAAAACCTACAATTCCGAGGATCTTCAAAGAATAACACCGGAGCAGATCCAGAAAATGGTTTCCGCATATACTCTCGAAGATAAAACCGGTTATGGAATTGTTTTCATCGTTGACGGATTCAACAAGACTGCACAAAATGCAAGTATGTATGTAACGATCATCGATATGGCTTCTCAAAAAGTTCTGCTGACAAAACGCATGACAGGAAAAGCCATGGGTTTTGGTTTCAGGAATTACTGGGCAAGAACGATATATGAAGTATTAAAATCGATTGATAAGTCGGCATATGCTGATTGGAAAACAGGAGCTAATTAATGGAGAAATCTTCCGGAAGAATAATTCATCCCGTAAAAAAATCCGGTCTCACCGAGCGGATAGAAATTCATGTTCGTTTCAACGAGGCGGATCCTCTGGGTATTGTCTGGCATGGACATTACATCCGTTATTTTGAAGATGGAAGGGAAGCCTTTGGACAAAAGTATGGTTTGGGTTATCTTGATATGTACAAACAAGGATATGTTGTTCCCGTCGTGAGTGTGGAGTGTGAATACAAACGCTCTTTACGCTATGGCGACAAGATGATTATTGAGACTACATATCTTCCCTGTGAAGCGGCAAAGATTATTTTTAAATATACTTTGTACAACGCTGCAACAAATGAAGTAGTCGCAACAGGTTCTACCACTCAGGTTTTCCTGGATGTGGAAAAATCAATGCTACAGTTGGTGAACCCTGCATTCTTTGAAGAATGGAAAAAGAAGCAATCGTTCAGTTGATTATATCATGTAGAGCAGAAGAGGTAATACGAAAGATAGAGTTGTGAATGTGTGGTTGAATGGAGATGACGTTTATGAAGAATGTTTTTGTAGTTGCTGATAATATTTTTTCTCCATTGGGATTTTCCACGGAAGAGAATATGCGTGCGCTGGAGAAAGAAAAGACAGGAGTTAAACGTCATGTTGATTTCATGTCTTCAGGAACGGATGTTTTTGCCGCATTGTTTGATGATTCCTTGAAAAATAAGATTCCAGAAATTCCTGGTTTTACAAAATTTGAGAATCTTCTGACTGCATCAATTGCGGAGGCTCTCCGAGGAACAGAGATCAGAATTGATGATCCGAAGACGGTACTCATCATATCTACAACAAAAGGAAATATCAGCATGCTTGAGAATTTCCCTGTGCCGGAAGAAATAAAAGCAGAAATTTCACTGAGCAGTTCCGCGAAAAAAATTGCTAAGCATTTTGGAAATCCCAATGAGCCCATTGTCATCTCCAATGCCTGTATTTCCGGATTGGCTGCTTTGTTGGTTGGTAAGCGTTTGATCCAATCCGGTAAATTCCAAAACGCTGTTGTAGCAGGCGCTGATTTGATTACGCGTTTTGTGCAAAGTGGTTTTGAGTCCTTCCAGGCAATCAGCACTGAGGTATGTAAACCTTTCGACATTGCAAGAACCGGAATCAATCTTGGTGAAGCCGCGGCAACAATGGTATTGTCCGAAACACCAAGCGACGATAGAAGCAGTATTCTTCTGAGCGGAGGAGCTATCAGCAATGACGCGAATCACATCTCAGGGCCTTCTCGCACCGGTGAAGAATTAGCTCTCGCAATTCGCAAAGCTTTTGTTGATTCGTCGCTGGATGCTTTTGATATTGATTTCGTTTCCGCTCACGGAACAGCAACTGTTTACAATGATGAAATGGAAGCAAAAGCTTTTGCAATTAGCGGGTTGACAGAAGTGCCTGTAAATAGTCTGAAAGGATATTACGGACATACATTGGGTGCCGCCGGTTTGGTTGAATCAGTAATCACGATCAATTGTATGAGGGAGAATGTCTTGTTTCCAACGTATGGATTTAAAAATTCCGGAGTATCGGTTGCACTGAATATTTGTGATAAAATGCAATACGCGAAAATTAATCATGCGCTTAAGACAGCATCCGGTTTTGGAGGTTGTAATGCGGCTCTTGTATTTTCAAGAGTTTAATTTTGAAAAGGAGAATATGTCCACAGAAATAAAATCGAATGAATTTTATACTCACAACGATGAGACAGCTCTCGAAGCCAAAGAGAAAGCGCAACATATCGCTTTTGCTCCTGTAGTATTCCAGGCATCAAGGGTTTTACGTGATAGCGGGATTCTCACCGCTGTGGATCAGAGTGGAGAATCCGGTATTCGGCTTGACGATATTGTTCAGCAGGTGAACCTGCCTTTGTACGGTGTGCGTGTGTTGCTTGAAAGCGGATTGAGTATCGGTCTCGTTTTATACCGCGAAGGAAAATATTTTCTCACAAAAACAGGTCACTTCATTTTGCATGATGAACTCACACGAACCAATATGGATTTTATCCATGATGTTTGTTATCTGGGTTTATTTACCCTTGATAAAAGTGTCCAGACAGGCAAACCGGATGGACTAAAAGTTTTTGGAACCTGGAATACCATTTACCAGGCTTTGTCACAGTTGCCGGCACATGTACAAAAAAGCTGGTTCGCATTTGATCATTTCTATTCTGACAATGCTTTTCCCAGAGCACTGAAAGAAGTATTCAAAAATTCTCCATCAAATCTGCTTGACATCGGAGGAAATACCGGTAAGTGGGCGATTGCCTGTGCCGGATATGATTCAAATGTAGAGGTAAGTATAATGGATCTTCCCGGACAACTGGAAATGGCGAAAAGGAAAATCTCAGAAGCCGGTTTGCAGGATAGAATCCATTTTCACCAGGCTAATATTCTCGATGAGAACCAGCTGTTTCCCAAAGGATTCGATGCCATCTGGATGAGCCAGTTTCTGGATTGTTTTTCAGAAAAAGAAATTATTTCTATCTTAAAGCGTTGTCTGGGCGCTCTTTCCGGGAAAGGCCGGGTTTATATCCTGGAGCCTTTTTGGGATCGTCAGCGATTCGAGACGGCTTCGTTTTGTTTGCAACAGACTTCACTGTATTTCACTAGTATGGCAAATGGAAATAGTCAGATGTATCATTCCGGAACATTTCTTGAATGTGTTAATCAGGCCGGTTTTGAAGTGGAGAAAGAAGTTGATGAAATTGGTTTGAGTCATACATTATTAATACTTCGAAAGAAAAATTCAATACAATAATTCCATGAACACCGAAAAAGTTGATGTACTTGTTATTGGTGCCGGTCCTTCGGGAACCATCGCCGCTTCCATTGTGAACAAAGCAGGATTCAAAGTAAAGATCGTTGAGAAGATGAAGTTTCCGCGCTTTGTTATTGGCGAAAGTTTATTGCCGCGCTGCATGGAAGCCCTTGAAGAAGCCGGTTTTCTGGATGCTGTCAAAGCGAAAGGTTTCCAGGAAAAATTTGGTGCCAAATTCGTTCGCAATGGCGACGTTTGTGATTTCAGTTTTGAAAGTCAGTTTACAAAAGGCTGGAACTGGACCTGGCAGGTTCCGCGTGCTGAGTTCGACAAAACTCTTGCTGATACTGTTGAGTCTATGGGCGTTGCTATCGATTACGAAACTACTGTGACAGCTATTGAATTTAAAGATCAGGATTCGGTTACAACTGTTGTAGATAAGGATGGAGTAAAAAAACTGATCGAAGCGAAATTCATCATTGACGGAAGCGGTTATGGTCGCGTGATTCCAAAGTTGTTTAACATGGAAAGACCGTCTCATCTCATTCCGCGGAAAGCCTTGTTCACACACATGAAAGATGTAAATCGCTCAATGGCTGATGAACCCAACCGGATTACCATTGTGGTGCATGAGCCGGGTGTGTGGATTTGGGTAATACCTTTTTCAAACGGACTCACATCCGTTGGATTTGTCGGCGAGCCAGGATTTTTCAACCAAGTCTCAGGTTCCCCGGAAGAGCAGTTGCGTGCATTGATCCAGTCACAACCTGAAATCAGTAAGCGTTTCGATAACACTGAAATGGCTTTCGAACCAAGAGTTCTTGAATCCTGGTCGGCGACAACAGATAAATTCTATGGAAATGGTTTCGTGCTGACAGGTAACGTAACCGAATTCCTCGACCCTGTGTTTTCTTCCGGTGTTACATTGGCCAGTGTTTCCAGTCAGCTTGCAGCTAATCTCGTCATCCGTCATTTGAACGGTGAACAAATCGACTGGGAAAATGAATACATGCAAAAGATGATGGATGGAGTCAATACCTTCCGTACGTATGTTATGGGATGGTATGATGGTACTCTTGATAAAATATTTTTCTCCGAAAAACAGGATGTGCAAATTAAGAACCAGATCTGCTCAGTACTTGCAGGTTATGTCTGGGACGATACAAATCCTTATGTGAAAAATCATGAGAACGCCTTGAAACGATTGGTGAGAGTGATTGAATTGGAGAAGACAATAAACATGAATTGAAAAGTGGAAGGAAACCTTTACATCACTCAAAATTGTTTGCTCGAACAGGGCAAAGCTTTCCGAAACGGACAGGAGATTTTTGCTTCTGAAGCAAAGGATGCGGATGGTTTTCTATTGTCTTTGTATCAACATTTGGGAATAAAATATCCCAAGTTCTACAAGATGGATAATCTGAGTAAATTGGGTTTCCTCGCCGGAGAAATGGTTCTTGGAAATTTATCGCTGACGAATTCATACAAAAGTGATGATGTCAGTATCGTGTTATACAATGCGAATTCCAGCCTCGATACCGATGTTCGTTATTACAACACAGTCAGGGAAATGGCAAGTCCGGCCTTATTTGTCTACACATTGCCAAATATTCTGATTGGTGAATTGTGTATTCGTCATAAGATCAATGGAGAGAACTTGTTTTTTGTTCAGGAGAAATTTAATGCAGGCGAATTACACCAGTATGTTGAATACCTGCTGCATGAAAATATCACACAGGCTTGTTTGTGTGGTTGGGTAGATTGTTTTGGTGATCAATACAAAGCATGTCTGATGTGGGTGGAGAAAAAAGGCGAAGGCCAACCCTTCACACCGGATACTATTAATAAAATATACAACCAGGGAAATGGATAAACTTATGCACGATCTGAAAGTTCAGATCATCGCGCAACTCAATTTGCAGGATCTCACACCGGAAGATATTGGAGATGATCAACCTTTGTTCGTTGAAGGACTCGGTCTTGATTCTATCGACGCCTTGGAATTGATTGTGCTGCTACAACAGCAATACAAAATTAAGTTGGCCAGCGCGGAAGAGGGCCCGAAAGTGTTCCGTTCCGTACGCACTATGGCCGAATACATCACCGCAAATCAGCCGAAAGTATAATTGAATGAGTGCTCCCGGAATTTTTGTTGCTGGTATTGGTGTTATTTCCGCGATAGGTCAAAACCGGGAGACAACTGTCTCTGCCTTGCAATCTGGCAGCAGCGGTATTGGACCAATCACACGTCTGAAGACAATTCACAGAAATGTTTTTCCGGTTGGAGAAGTAAAATTCTCGGATGAAGAACTCGGTGGTTTATGTGGTCTGTCATCGAATTTACCTCGAGCGGCTTTGTTGAGTATGATGGCTGCTCAGGAAGCGTACAAGGATGCCGGTTTACACCCTGATTCCGGATTACGGATCGGTTTTGTTTCCGCCAACTCGGTGGGAGGAATGGATCGCACGGAAGATTTTTTTGAGGAATTCAAAATTGACTCACGCAAAGGTCGATTACGGAAAGTAGTCCATCATGAATGTGGAAGTGTAACCGAGCTTGTTGCAAATCGTCTTGGGATATCAGATTACGTAAGTACCATCAGTACCGCTTGTTCGTCTTCGGCAAATTCTATTTTTCATGCGGCACGAATGATCTCAGCAGGTTTGCTGGACGTAGTGATTGCCGGTGGAACTGATGCCCTCACCAGATTTACGCTGAACGGATTCAATACACTGATGATTCTAGATACCCAACCCTGTCGCCCGCTTGATGAAAACCGCAAGGGACTGAATCTTGGTGAAGGAGCGGGATATGTTGTGCTGATGTCGGAACATGCATTGAAAAAAATGAATGCGAAGGCTTATTGCTTATTATCCGGCTATCACAACGCGAACGATGCACATCATCAGACAGCTTCTTCTCCCGAAGGAACAGGCTCATTCATGGCGATGGAAGGCGCTTTGCTGAAGAGCGGAATCAGGACGGAAGATATCGGTTATATCAATCTGCATGGAACGGGAACCCAGAACAATGATTTGTCGGAAGGAACCGCTATACGCAGATTGTTTGGAGAAAACTTGCCTAAATTGAGTTCGACCAAAGCCTACACCGGACATACGCTTGGGGCAAGTGGTGGAATAGAAGCAGTGTTTTCTGTTTTGTCTGTTGCGAATGGTTATGTATATCCGAATCTTCGTTTTGAAACGCCGATGAAAGATGTTGCATTGCTTCCGCAGACGGTTTTCAGTATCGATAAGAGTATTCGTCACGTGCTTTCCAATTCTTTTGGGTTTGGAGGAAATTGTTCATCACTGATTTTTTCTGCATGCTCATGAGGAAAAAAGTCTACATCCGTTCAGCAGGAATTATTTCTCCACAGGATAACTTTGGTGAGAAGAAAGAGTATGCAAATATTCGTGAATACGATGGAGAAAGAATGCAATGCATCGAGCCGGATTACAAAAATATCCTTGATCCGAAATTGATCCGACGAATGAGCCGGATTATCCGCATGGGCGTAGCTGCCGCTATGGAGTGTATCGCTCAAAGTGAAAATACTCAGCCGGACGCAATCATCACCGGTACTGCTTACGGTTGTCTCGAAGACACCGTGAATTTTCTGGATAAAATGGTGGCGAACAAAGAAGAGTTACTTACTCCGACTGCCTTCATACAATCCACACACAATACGGTCGCGGCTCAGATCGCTTTGTTATTGAAAAGTCACAAATACAACAACACTTTTGTGCATCGTGGATTCTCATTTGAACATGCACTTATTGACGCGTTACTTCTGATGAATGAAGGCGAAGCTGCTAATGTTCTGGTTGGCGCAGTAGATGAAATTACGGATACCAGTCACACAATACTGAGTCGATTCGGACTTTACCGGATGCATGGAAAAAACACTACACTCCTCGAATCCCGATCCAAAGGAACCATGTCAGGTGAAGGTGCTGCGTTTTTTCTTTTATCGCCTGATAAAAATGACGAAAGCCTTGCTGCAATGGATGATATATCCACATTATATGATCCTTTAGGAAAGCTTGATACTCGTGTATGGATCAATCAATTTCTTGAAAAGCAAAAAATATCCTGGAGCGATCTTGATTTTGTTTTGACAGGAAAGAATGGCGATCATAAACATGATCTTGCTTATTCTGACCTTGAACTAAATATCGGGAAGCAATGCAGATTCCTTAATTTTAAGAACCTCTGCGGAGAATATCCGACAGCTGCTTCATTCGGATTTTGGATGGCAGCAAAATCGTTAAAAGACAGGCTTGTTCCATTTTGTCCAGCTTCCGAACAACCGGTAATATCGAAAGGGAGAATTTTGCTTTACAACAGAGACCTTTCCGGTCATCATAGTTTAATTCTCTTTTCAGCATGCTAAATTTCAGAAAAGCAAATGTC
>CAYMMN010000089.1:0-10754 GCA_964391495.1 uncultured Flavobacteriales bacterium
ATGAGTTTTTGAACTTCATCATTGGATTTATATTGTTGCAATAAAGAATCCTGTTTGGCCACATAAGCAAAATCAATGTGTTCAGTTTTATCGAACAACGAACGATATCCTGTATAATATCCTGAATCCGTTTTAGCGACAATAAACCATAGCCAGTTGTTAAGCGGAGTAGGAGTAGTGAAATAATTTATTTCATTGATATTTTGTTCACTGAAATTTTGACGGGATGTTTTATCGATACTGTATTTATTGCTAAATGCATATAAAATATAGACGCTGGAAATAAGCAAACCAAAACGCATCCAGAATTTTCTGTAATTGCTGGATGCTTTCAGAACAAGCAAAGCGATACTTGCAATAAGCAGACTAATCGTATAAAACGGATCAGCTACAAATAGAATATTAAAAGAAACACGGTGATGACTGAAAGGTTCAAACCAACCGGTACCATAGGCTGTCATTGCGTCAATCCCGATGTGAAAAAACAATCCACTGCCCCACAAAATCATCCAGTTCTGAAAAGACATGTGTTCATTTTTCACAGTTCGTTTGAACCACCAGGCCAGGATCGGAGTCATGAGGATGGCAAACAAAATGGAATGTGTAAATCCACGATGAGCAAGCAGTGAATCTGCCTGGTTCATCCAACCGGATGTAATCACATCAATGTCCGGAAGATTATTAGCCAGGGCACCCCAAAGCATTGCTTTTTTTCCAAGTTTCCGGCCTGCCAGCGCTTCTCCGGCGCAGGCTCCAAGGACGGTATGAGTCAGTGAATCCATAATAATCAGGCAAATAGAAATATTCGGGTGGTGAAATTATTCGTAAAGTACAGGTTACAAATTAAAATAAATATAACTTTGTCAAAAAAAATCCAAGATGCAAATTGCGAATAATAAAGTTGTTACCGTTACTTATCGGTTACAGGCCAATCTTCCGACAGAAGAGAAGAGACACATTGAAACGGCGGATGCTTCATCACCACTTCGCTTTCTTTATGGAGTAGGAATGATGATTCCCGGATTTGAAAGAGGCCTTGAAGGAAAAGGTTCCGGCGACTCTTTCGATTTCGTAATCGAAGCGATGGATGCTTATGGCGACGCGGATGAAACTGCTGTGATCAGTCTGCCCATCGATATCTTCAAAGTTGAAGATGTGATCGATTTTGAAATTTTAAAAATCGGAAATGTTCTGCCAATGAGCGATAATCAGGGAAATGTTCTCAATGGACGTGTACTTGGTTACGATGATAAAACTGTTAAAATGGATTTCAATCATCCGCTTGCCGGACATACTCTTCATTTTTCAGGAGAAATCGTTGACGTTCGTGAAGCTACTGAAGAGGAAATCTCTCACGGTCACGTTCACTAATCCTTAATAATATAAAAAGCAGAAGTGGATTCCGAAGGTTCAAACCTCAGAATCCACTTCTGCTTTTCTGTTAATTCTATTTCCTTATAAATCAGGTTTAGAAAGGCAAATCATCTTTTGCTGGAGCCGGCATGCTTTCATAATCCGGAACCGACTGACTGTAATCACCACCGGTTGATGCACCGGCTTTGTCGATTTTCCATGCTTCAAGAGTATTGAAGTATTTGATCTCACCCTGAGGGCTTGTCCATTCACGTCCGCGAAGATTGAAATGAACTGTAATATTCTCACCCGGCTGTACGGAGTCCAGAAGACCGCAACGATCTTGCGTCAATTGGAAACTGATGTGCTGGGGATACTGTGAGGAATTGTCAGTCAGGACAAATTCTCTCTTTTTAAATCGGTCGTTCACGACCTGTTCGGATTTCTTTACTTTAAGTATACCGGTAATTTGCATAACGATAGGTTGATTTTCGCCAAAGTTAACAGTAAAATCGTCTTCTCTCCACTTTCAGGCATTCTGTTCATAATTTATACCATGTAAAAACCATCAGAAACGTGGACAATTCTTTGAAAATTATTAAGGATGAGCTGATTATTGCCCTCTTTTTATATTTTTACCACATTCCTAAATTTCTAATCTAAGACCAACAGCATGAAGAAACTCCTTACATTCTTTGCTCTTTTTCCGACAATGTTATGGGCTCAAACCTTTAGCAACACCAACTGGACCCAGATCCCTAACACTAATACGGATATTTTTATCCCTATCCAGGTTTCCGGATTGCCAACGTCCATCAATACCAGTTATGGTCTTGGAGCGGTTTGCCTGAAAATTACACATCAGTTTTCAGCTGACCTTCAGGTCAGGTTGCAAAGCCCGGACGGTAAACAAGTGCTTCTTGTTGACACAAAGGGTGGCAACGGGAATGGATATCCGAACACCTGTTTTACTGAAAATGCTACAGGTGGCTGGATCCAGCTGGCTGCACCACCATTTAATGGTTCATATTTTCCTCAGGAATCGGTAAATATTTTCAATGATAATTCCGATCCGAATGGAACATGGAACCTCGTTCTCAGAGACGTTTTTACGCCGGCTGATACAGGTTCTTTTCATTATGTGAATATCACTTTCATGATGAATCCTCCTGCTGATCCAACACAGAGTAATAGTGCTTGTAGCAGTGCCAATCCAGGTGGATGTCAGTGTCCGGATGGTTTGTCAACTGATTGTGATTTGCTTCCGGATATGACTGCTTCAGCAATGTGTATTGCGAATGGTCATCAGGAATTTGCCGGAAATATCACACTCAGCAATGCAACACCAAATATCGGTTGGGGTCCTCTGGAAATTCATGGAACTAATTCATGCTATTGTGATTCAGTTCCTGTTCCATGTTCAACGACAACATGTCCTGATGGCTCTTATCCAAAAGAACTTATTTCTCAAAGGATCTATCACAAAGATGGAAATTCAATGACGTTTTTTGATCGTCCGGCAGGTACTATGACTTATCACCCTTCACATGGTCACGTACACGTTGACAATTGGGCGGATTTCTCTCTGCGTCGCGCTACTCCTGATCCGGATGCCCGCAACTGGCCTCGAATCGGCGAGGGTAATAAGCAGAGTTTTTGCCTGGTGAATCTTGGTGATTGTGATTCCGATTTCGGCTATTGTGTTGACTCAGCAGGCAACCCGCTGTCTAAAGCGAACATTGCCAATTCAGATTTTGGATCCGTAACAGGCTGTTCCCGTGACCAGGGAATTTATGTCGGGAATCTCGACATCTACAGTTCCAGTCTCAATGGTATGGGAATCATTTTACCGGCGACCATTTGTAATGGCGATTATTACATCGTTTCAATTACAGATCCTGAAAATAACATGCTTGAATCAAATGATGATAACAACTGGGTAACTGTTCCTATTACATTGAGCCAGCAATCAGCAGGATCATTTCCGTTGGCAGGTTATACATATACTGTAAGCAATACAACGGTGAATTTCATGGCTACTGCAACCGGTGCTGATTCACTGAAATGGTCATGGGGTGATGGATCACCTGTTGAAATGACATCAGGAACCGCAATCACACATGATTTTCCTGGAATCGGAACCTACATTGTTTCGCTGTATGCTTACAATCAGTGTGGACCAACAGTCACTATTGATACAATCTCCATTCAATCTACTGTAGGTATCAATACTGTCGGATCAGTAGTGTCCTTCAAATCCTATCCTAATCCTTCCAAAGGTGTGTTTAATGTTTCCTATTCCCTTTTGAATGCAGGTAAAGTTGAAATTGAACTGACGGATGCTTTGGGTCAGTCTATTTCGGTTCTTGCCTCATCCGACCAATTAGCTGGAAAATATCAAATTGAGGTAGATCCTCATACTTACAATCTGCATTCCGGTGTATATCTGGTCAAACTACTTTCCGGTTCGAAAAGTCAGGTAATACGGATGGTAATTCTCTGATATTATTAGTTCAAAATGAAAATGCCCTGGAAATCTCCAGGGCATTTTTTTTGCTATTTTTGATGCCCTATGATCAAATTGAAATTGAATACTTTTTTGCGCCTGTCTTTATTAATTATTGCCTTCAGTATTGTTTATTCTAATTCAAATAGTCAGGTAATTCCGGGTTGGAAGCATACTCTGAAGAATTCTCTGAATAGCATAAACAAGGCCAGGGCTATAGAAATAGATAATGCCAAAAACTGTTTTGTCCTTGGTACTACTTCAATCCCTGATTCCGCAAAAGATATTTTACTTTTCAAATTTAACCCTCAAGGGGTAGAAGAGTGGCGGCGTATTTACGACAACCCTGATCATGGAGATGATATCCCTGTTGCAATGTGTCTTGATGTAGAAGGAAATATATTGATTACAGGAATGAGTAAAGACAAAACAGGAAATATTGATATTTTGATTTTGAAATATACAACCGAAGGTGTACCGGTTATCGATCTCCATTTTGATGGTCCTGGCCATGGTTTTGATACTCCTGTGGATATTGCTGTTGATGAACGGGAAAATATCCTGGTTACAGGGGCAGAAACATCTTCCGATTCGGGTTTGAATATGGTGACATTCCGCATTCGTCCGGATGGGAGCCTTTCCTGGAAACGTAACTATGCTTCCTTGATGATGGATATAGGAAACGCTGTCATAACTGACGATTCCTGTAATGTTTATATTGTCGGGAATTGCAATACGGCCCCTCATTCATCCGATATTCTGATTCAGAAAATTGACTCTGCCGGAAATCAAAAATGGACAACAATCTATAATGGGGTTTTCGCGGAAAATGATGCAGGCTCCTTTCTATGCATTGATGATTCGACACAATTGTACGTCAGTGGATTTGCCAATCATACAAGCGACAGGTCTGATGTACCATTATTAAAATACAATCGTAATGGTGAAATTCTCAGAGAAAAATTTTATAACGGAGGCATCAGTGATTGCTACGCTACGAATCTTAATGTAAGTAAGAGCGGAGCATTCCTGACCATTTACAGGACGGATTACAGTACCGGAACTTCCGGTAGTATGGTAGTTCATTTTGATCGTGCGGGTGTTCAGAGCCCCAAAATTGAAGCACCCACTGATGTAATATTTCAGAATTACATAGAAATGCCCCACAATAAAATTATTCTTGGCAGCAAACTTACTCATCCTGAAAGCACCCTGATGCCATACATTGCTGTCCCGGATACAGGATCCAAAATCCGTTTTGAATATGCTGATTCAACAGTTTATGGAATGGCACACCTGATCAGCACAAAAGTGATGGGCAATGTGATCTATTTTCTTGGCGATGATGCCGGAGATGCAACAGGAAGTATTGAAGTGATGACCTATTTTTTCAATCACGACGCAGATAAGTTGAAAAAAAAATCACCCGTAAATAAAAGCAAAAGTGGAGTACACAAAAATTAAGCAGCAGCACCTTCTTGAACTACAAAAAATAGTGGGAGAACAGTTTGTGTTCACCAACGAAGAAGTGTTGAGCAATAATTCACACGATTATACTGAGGATTTACGTTTTTTTCCTGAGGTAGTGCTGAAACCACGCACTGCCGCGGAAATCTCCGCTATCCTGAAATTCTGTAACAAAGAAAATATTCCTGCTACACCTCGCGGCGCCGGAACAGGACTGAGCGGCGGAGCCTTACCGGTACATGGAGGAATTGTCATCGCGATGGAACGATTCAATTCCATTCTTCAAATCGATGAAAGAAATCTGCAGGCAACCGTTGAACCTGGTGTAATCAATCAGGTTTTTCAGGATGCTGTGATGGAGAAAAGTCTTTTTTACCCTCCGGATCCTGCAAGCCGTGGAAGTTGCTTTCTCGGAGGTAATCTTGCTGAATGCGCCGGTGGACCAAAAGCAGTAAAATACGGAGTTACCAAAGATTACATTCTCAATTGTGAAGTGGTATTGCCTACCGGAGAAGTCATCTGGACAGGTGCCAATGTGCTGAAAAATTCAACGGGATACAATCTTACACAATTGATCATTGGCAGTGAAGGAACTCTTGGTGTGATTACAAAAATTGTAGTAAGACTGATTCCATTGCCAACTGAAAACCTCCTCATGCTGGTACCGTTTTTCAGCGCGGAGCGAGCATGTGAAGCGGTGAGCGCGATCTTCCGTTCAGGAGTGACACCATCCGCACTTGAATTCATGGAACGGGATTGCATAGAGTATGTAATGAAATTCGTGGATGTAAAAATTCCTTTAAAAGATGGGATTCAGGCACACCTGATTATTGAAGTGGATGGGAATGATAAAGACGTCCTGTTTAAGGATTGTGAAAAAATCTCTGAAATCCTGTATCAATACGATTGTGATGAAATTTTATTCGCGGATGCGGCGCAGCAAAAAGCTGATCTCTGGCGTGCTCGCCGTTCAGCTGGTGAAGCGGTAAAATCTCATTCCATTTATAAGGAAGAAGATACTGTTGTGCCTCGAGCGGAACTTCCGAAATTGTTGAAAGGTGTGAAAGAAATCGGAGCGAGATATGGTTTTCGGAGCGTTTGTTATGGTCATGCCGGTGATGGTAATTTGCATGTGAATATCATCAAGGAGGAAATGAGTGACAAAGATTGGGAAACAGAAGTACCAAAAGGGATCCGTGAAATTTTTCAGCTATGTGTTTCTCTTGGTGGAACCATCTCCGGAGAACATGGAATAGGCTATGTTCAGAAGAACTACATGGACATTCCTTTCGACTCAGTTCAAATGAACCTCATGAAAGGCATTAAAAACCTCTTTGATCCAAAAGGTATTCTGAATCCGGGAAAAATATTTCCGGATAAAAATCTTAATTGATCATATACAGGCAGAATGGAAAAAGTTGTTGTTGTTACCGGAGCATCTTCAGGAATTGGCAGATCCCTCTCAATCGAATTCGCGAGGAACGGATACAATGTGGTTGCCGCTGCCAGAAAAGTGGATCAGTTGCAATCCGTGAAAAAGGATATTGAAACAGCAGGAGGGAAGGCTCTCATTGTGGCAACAGATGTTTCCAAAGAAAGTGATTGTGAACGTTTGATCGCGGAGACTCTGGCAAAATTTGGGCGAATTGATGTGTTGATTAACAACGCTGGAATTTCCATGCGCGCTGTCTTTGAGAAAACGGATCTGAATGTGATCCGGCAACTTATGGACATCAATTTTTGGGGAACGGTTTATTGTACAAAATTCGCGCTGCCTCATTTACTGAAATCTAAAGGCAGCGTTGTAGGTATATCTTCAATTGCCGGAAAGAAAGGTTTACCCGGAAGAACAGGTTACTCAGCTTCAAAATTCGCGATGGAAGGATTTCTTGAAACATTGCGTACCGAAAATCTGAAAACAGGTTTGCATGTTCTTGTTGCTTGTCCGGGGTTCACTGCTTCCAATATCCGAAACACTGCACTGGCCGCTGACGGAAATACTCAGGGTGAATCGCCACGGGATGAAAAGAAAATGATGCAACCGGAAGAAGTCGCCCGCAGAATCTACAAAGCAGTGGAAGGACGTAAACGGGATATCATCATGACCAGAGACGGAAAACTTACGGTTTTCCTGAACAAATTTTTTCCTGCAATGATGGATAAAGTAGTGTACAATCACATGTCGAAAGAGCCGGATTCACCTTTCCGGTAAAATTCAACTCACTACAATTCGAACTTTGCCGACACCGATAAGGCGATCGACAGCATCGTATACATACACGACATATTCACCGGCTAAGTAAAATTCAATTTCTTTTTTTATCCAGGTGAAATGGGGTTGTGGATTGGCGTTAATTGTATTGTTAAAGACTTCTTTTTTTGTCTCCTCGTCAATTTTGAACACATCAATTTTCAGAGTATTCGAATTGATCACATCGGATAATTTCAACAACATCATCAACGACCCTCCATTACTGCCGATAATAAAATACGAACTGGCGTGATAAGGCTCACCGGTATTGTCATTCACACTTTCACAAAAAATCACCTGCTGCCCGGATGCAGTGAATTGCAGCAAAAGAAAAAGTAAAATCAGGCGGAAAATATGTTTCATTTCGTCAGCGCAGATTTTATCGTTGTTCGGGTTCTAGAAATGGGCATTTACCCTTACATTCAATTGACGGGATGTGAGATAATTCGGAATCGCATATCTCCTTGCATTACTGATGTCTGTCACCCAGTTGTACGAGGCAACATTGCTAACCTGTAAGAGATTGAATACTTCAACTCCTATCCAAAGAGATTTTAGATTCCCAAGGAACTTTCCCTTTGGTTTATGTTTTACTTCATCTCCGATTAATTGTTTCGAGAAGCCGATATCTACCCGTCGGTAAGTAGGTGTACGCAGGATGTCCTTGTAACGGTCTTTTCCCGGAGGGCCAAATGGAAGTGCTGTACCAAAAAGCAAGCTCAGGGACATCTTGTAGGTTGGGAATTTTGGCAAATAATCCTGGAAGAAGAGACCAAAATTTACGCGCTGATCCGCCGGACGTGGAATATATCCGGGTTCAATCTTCGTGCTGTCAACCGCGATGTTGTCATAAGTAAAACCCGGAATGATTTCTTCACCTTCGGCATTGTATTTTACGTAATAAAAATCGCCTTTCACATCTTCTTCTGTTTGAAGGATAGATAAACTCGCCCAGGACTCGGCACCCGGAACGAATTCTCCAAAGAGCCGAAAATCAATTCCTCTGGCATATCCTTTAGAACTGAAATTTGGCAGGTAACGAATTCTCAGGTTATCTACTTTATAAGGGATGAGTTGATCTAACGATTTATAAAACACTTCGGAAGTGAGCTTAAATTCCCGACCGAGAGCAAGGAAAGTAAAATCAGCTCCAAGCACTGCATGGATTGATTTCTGCGCCTTGGTTTCCGGATGCAGTTTACCATCCAGGTCCCGAAGTTCTCGGTAGAATGGTGGTTGGTAATACACACCTCCGGCAGCACGAACATTCAAACTCTTTTTCGGATCAGGCTTAAATGTTACAGAACCACGTGGACTGATGACAAGCTCTTCGTTCAGATCCCAGTAATTTGCTCTCACACCCGTTGTCAGAATTAATTTGTTCCGATCGAGAACCTGCCAAGTATTTTGAATATAACCTGAAATCCGGTTGGAAGAAAGATTGGATTTCGATATGACCACATCATTTAAAGTGATCTGAGGATTGATGCTGTCTCTTGGAGAAGGAATGGAAAATCCGGATGAATCGTTGTAATACCATTCATGAAGTTTGTCATCAATCTCTTCATGCTGGACTTTTACTCCCCACTGCCACAGTAAATTGTCGCTGACGATTTCACCTTTGTGTTCAGCGTTATAAACAGTCGCGTTCAGTTTGTTCCTGGCATGGTTAAGAAATGAGCCGACTCCCAGATTGAAGGCGACATTTCCGAAATTGTCTTTTCCGAAATCATTTTCCAATTGATCCAAAAAGTATTGTCCTAGGATGTCAAAATTTTCCTCTTCTTCAGTTCTGTAAGCGCTGGCAATGAGTTTAAGTTTGATACTATCTGCAGGCCTGTAAGTTGCTGAAAAAGAGCCCGTAAAAGTTTGGTATCTGTCAATTTCCTGCCCTTCAAAATAAACAGTAAATCGTTTCGCGTCATTGATTGTACCGAAATTGGTTTCTCTTGATTCAGGTACAAGATTGTATCGGTTACGGGCATAGTTCCCGAAAATTTCAACTGAAAATTTCTTACTGAAATCAAAGCCGGTGAGTAACTGTACATCCGTGAAGGACGGTTTGTATTCGCCTTTAGTATCAAAAGTATTCAACAGATATTGATTTGATTTCTGACGAACACCAGCCATGTAATACCACTTTTTGTTCTTGCTCCTGTTTTCAAGTTCAAGAGATCCTCCCAGCATACTGGCACTGATGGAACCGCCAAACTTTTTCGGTTTCCGGTATTTGATGTCTAGGACTGAGGAAAGCTTGTCTCCATACACCGCGTCAAAACCGCCGGCAGAAAATTGGATCGATTCTACCATATCAGGATTGATGATACTCAAACCTTCCTGTTGTCCGGAGCGAACCAATAAAGGGCGATAAACTTCAAAATCATTTACATAAACCAGGTTCTCATCATAATTACCACCTCTTACAGAGTAAGAAGAACTCAGTTCATTGGCTGAGCCTACACCCGGTAGTGTTTTGATCAGGTCTTCTATACTTTGATTCGGGGTTGGTATAACCGAAACAACTTTTGGATCGATTCGGGTAAGGTTCAATGACTTCATTGATCTTTCTTCGATGACCACAGTTCCCATTTCGACAACCCGTTCACGAAGTTTCTTATCGATATTTCTTTCCTCTCCGGGATTAAGTTTAACTATAACAGTATCTGCTTTCAGTCCTGTAAAACTAAACACGACTTTAAAAGCCTGTCCGGAAGGAAGGGTAAGTGAATAGCTGCCATTCTCTGAAGTAGAAACTCCGATAGGTTTACCAAAAACAGCTACGGTAGCTCCAAAAACAGGTTTATTGGAGGAATCTCTGACTGTTCCAAAGATTCTTGACTGTTGGGCCTGAACGTTAAAGCCGGAAATAATAAAAAGTAAAAGCAGGGAGGTGAAGAGGCCTCTCGTCATCATAGGCTGTCGCGCTTAATTGTCGTCTTTAAGTTTCTTGTCTTTTCTTTTAAACTCTCCGTTTTGCCACATTTGTATAAACCGTGACCAGGCAACCGGATTCAATAAATTATTCGGCGGTAACTGACCGGCATAATAGAGTCTGCTGGTTTGCTGTTCCATGGCATTCCGGAAATTCATACTTCCATCCATCGGCATTGCAGCTGATAAAATTCCAAGCCTGCCCGGGTCCATGTTTTTTTCCGCTCTGGAAAGATCATCTGCCGG
>CAYMMN010000090.1:0-10738 GCA_964391495.1 uncultured Flavobacteriales bacterium
CAGGAAACCCCAATTACAGAAATGCTGTAAAAATCAGGTGGGGACCAATCTCATAATCAGAATCTTGAGATGCTTCCAGACCTCAGAAAAATTCCTTAAGTTTGAAGCCTAAGAAGCCGAAAATTACGTGGAAAAGCAATTTGAAATAAAATTACCCCAGTTCGAAGGTCCCTTTGATCTGCTCCTCTTCTTCATTGAACGGGACGAAATCGATATTCACAACATTCCGATTCATACCATCACCAATGACTTCCTGGAGTACATGCACAGGATGAGTGAATTTAATATCGAGGTCGCTTCTGAATTTATTCTTGTCGCTGCGACACTCATGCGAATTAAAGCGAAGATGTTGTTACCTCGCCCTGAGCTGGATGAGCAGGGTAATGAAATTGATCCGCGTCAGGATTTAGTGCAAAGACTGTTGTTGTATAAACAATACAAAGCCGCTTGTGAAGATCTGCGCGTTTTAGAAGATGACCGTGCGATGAAAACGGAGCGCGGCAATATTCAACGTGAGCTTGCGACCATCGCGTTGCAGAATTCTCATGCGGAGGAATTGATGAACCTCAATCTTTACCAATTGCTCAATACTTTTAATAAAGTCATTAGGCGTTTTGAAGATGAGAAACACAAAGTTCATCACAAAATTGTCCAGTATCCGTATACGATCTCTGAACAGAAGGTGATGGTACGACAAATGATAGCCGGTAAAGAAAAATTACCTTTTACTGAAGTAATTCTTGCCTGTCAGAATAAAGTGCAGGCGATCTTTACTTTCCTGGGTATTCTTGAACTGCTCCAGGAACAAATTCTCCGCATCACCCTCGGCATGGGTTTCAATAATTTCTGGCTCAGCGAAAGCAACGGCGAGATGCTCTAAGCACCCAACACGCCTATGCAACCCGATAGCAGGCAGCTCCTCAAGACGTTTCGTCCCTCACGAATCTTCCTGCCAATTGCTTTGGGCCTGGGGGCAGCTACTTATTTACTACTAAAGAATTTTGACCGCGAGGCTTTTTCTCATATTTCGTGGGGCTGGAGTTCCTCATTCTGGATTTTGATGGCTTTGATGATGATGGTGGTGCGCGATGGCGCCTACATGATCAGGATTCGTGCGCTGACAGATGATCAGATCTCCTGGAGAAATTCTTTTAATGTAATTATGTTGTGGGAGTTTTCTTCCGCTCTCGCTCCGGGAATGCTGGGAGGAGGATTTTTCTTCGCCATTTTTATTCTGAACAGGGAAAAAGTGAACATGGGAAAAAGCATTACGGCTGTGATGCTTTCTTCGTTTCAGGATGGTGTGTTCCTGGCAATCATGGCTCCGTTAGTGTATTTCATTATCGGAAAAGAAAGGCTTTTTTCTACTTTAAATCTTGAAACACTTAATACGGATAAAATCGGATCAGGATTTTTCTACTCGTTCTGGATTGTCTATTTCATTATTCTCGCCTATAAAGTGTTCGTCGCCTATGCTTTGTTTGTGAACCCGAGATTTGTGAAATGGCTCCTCATCAAAATGTTTTCATTACCGGTTTTGAGAAGATGGAAGCACAGTGCTCTTGAAACCGGTAATCAATTGGTGATTGCTTCGAAAGGGTTGAAAAATAAAAGCCGTAAATTCTGGTTCAATTCTTTCGCGGGAACTTTTGCGTCATGGACAGCCCGGTACACCATAGTGAATTGTTTGATTCTCGCCTTCCACAATGTTCCGGTAGAAAATTTCATCGTTTTTGCACGTCAGGTAGTCATGGGAATCATCATTCTTTTCAGCCCGACACCCGGCGGAAGTGGTCTGGCGGAATTTATGTTTTCAGATTTTCTAGGTGAATTTATCCCTAAAGGCTTATCGGCCTCTCTCGGTTTGTTGTGGAGGCTTGTGAGCTATTATCCTTATCTTTTCATTGGCGCAATTATTTTACCTCGCTGGATTCGTTCCAGATTTTCAAAAACGGAGGCAAAAGAAATTGTAAGTGAATTATAAAAAAATCTGTTCCAGTACGCGGTGTGATTTGATGCCCGAAAATCCTGTCAGATGCAATTCAAAATACTCCAGGATGTGTTCAATCAATTGCCTTTTGATATCCACCGGTATCGACAACCGGGAATTAAAATCCGGTAATACTTCGAGCAAGTTATGGAAATGCGCGCTTACTTCTGCCGGAATATAGAATGGATGAGAAGGTACATCCGCCTGAAAATTTCCTTCCTGAAGATTGAATACACAATGGGTTTCATCGTAATCATTCGACGGAAAGAAACCAAGGTATTTCGTGTACTGCAGTAAAAATAAAAGGTGAAAATCCGGATTGACGGGCTGTTGAAGATCCAGCATCTGTACTGCATGAAAGATGAATTCAAATAGAGATGGATTGCATTCTTCTTCCCGAACAGATTTGTACAACACTTCATCAAGAAACAATGCCATTGAACTCTTCCGGATATCGAAAGGAATGTTGCGTAAGGCTGGCATAGGCTTTACTTCCGCGACTCTTTGTAAGCCTCCTCGCTCCTTGTGATAAACTACCAGGTCAACAAGAGTGAGTGGTTGAAAAACATTGGATTTTATTTTCGCGTTCCGCTTTCGAACACTGTTTACGATATACGACTGCAAGCCGAAAAGTTCGGTATAGATCTTTGCCACAATACTCGTTTCCGAATAATCAGTTGTGTGAATGACAATACCTCGTGTTTTGTGGAGCATTCGTGTGAAGAATAATCCCCGTGAAAGGAATTCAATCGTAATAAAATGTGAACTTAATTCGCGATCAGTACTTTGGTCGTGCAGGTTTCAGATCCGTCATCATTGGTAATGAATACGGTGTACACGCCTGTGTGAACACGCTCCCCGCTGAAATTAGTGCCGTACCAAATCGCTTGTCCCCCATTTGCTTTCGTGTGATACACGACATTTCCGCTCACATCCGCGATTTTTACATCAGAGTTGTCGATGAGTCCGCGAATAGCGATAGGGCCATGATATTCATGTCTGACCGGATTCGGGTAAGCATAATAGTCGGAACAATAATCTTTGCCAACAGTTGCATCACCACGATATGAAATGATGCCTTTGTCGGTACCAAAGAAAACCTCGCCGGTTCTATCATCAACCGCTATCGCGTTAATGATGTTGGATGGTAGCGGAGAATTTTCATTGGTAAAATGCAAAAGCTGTTTTGTACCGTCGGCAGACATCAGGAAAGCTCCTCCATTGTATGTTCCAAACCATTTTCTGTTTGCTCCATCCACAACTACTGCGGTGACGATTTCAGTTTCCAGAAGGTATTGATTGTAACCATCCTGTTGTATAATAATTTTTTGTGCATCGAAATTACTTCCCGAAAACACGTTTCCGGGATTATAAAAAACAGCAACTCCTTTATTTGTGCCCACCCAGATCGCGCCATCTTTATCCTTTGCCATCGCACGAACCAGCATATCAGGCAAGCCGCCTTTTCCAACGTCAGTGTATATTCTTTTAAAGCTATTGTCATTGGGATTGGATGCATCGTTCTCGTTAAAGACCCCGATTCCCTGACCTGTACTTGCTCCTTCACGGGCGATAATCCATTTCTGATTGTAGTCATCCACAATGACCTGGTACAAACCAAATGAAGTAAATTCTGCCGACGGAATTAAAAAGGATTCCCAGCTACCATCTGATCTTCTGACAGCAAGCGGTCTCGGATTTCCACCTGAAGCGACCCACAAATTATTGTCTTTGTCGAATGCTAGCCCGCCTGTAATGATATATCCGGGTCTCCCGGTATATTCATGAATTTCACTGTTGGTTTGATTGTAAATCTGTACTCCTCCTTCACTGCGGTATTCCAGCACGCCACCGCCCCATCCGCCAATGAAAGCATGTTTTGAGTCCGAAGGATCCACTGCGACAGTTACCAGAGAAGGAGAACCGCAGGCTAAATACGCATCGTACAATGAATCTGTCATTTTGTTAAAAGTGGTCCAACGATTGTCAGAAAAAAGATAGGTGCCATTTTTTTGGTTGTAGCTTGGAGCGTCTCCATTCAGCGAACCGGATGCAACCCACAGGTCTCCGTTCTTACTATCCATCGCCCAATTGGCTTCCGAAAGTGGGCCATTGGGAACTATTAACTCACCTTTGTTTGGAGAAAATGTAATCTTCACCATTCCATTGTTATAATCCGCGATCCAGAATTCAGTTTTATCAGGGTCATAAAATCCGCTCATGATTTGCGCATTGTTGTAGAAATAATTGTTCACATTTTTTACAACATTTCCCGAAGCGTCATATGCAGTTATTTTCGAATTGGTCCGATACAACAAGAGGTTGCGATACGAATCAATTTTTGCTCCTTCAAAACCATCGGCATGAAATGGCTGCCAGGAATTGTTGTCGTAAACAAATAAGGAGTCTTTGTCCCATGCATCATTTGTTCTCACAACATAGAACTTTCCCTGCAGAGCTGTTGTGGATGTGTAATTTCCATTCGGTTCATTGATTACACTATCTTTAATCCAGGCGGTAAAATTGAAAATGTTCGGATCGGTAATGCGGGCTTTGTAAATTCCACTATCGCAGGCAGCCATAAAATAAGTTCCGTCAGTCGATAGGCCCTGAACATTGACCGCTTTGCTGTTAAACCCGATGTAATAGGTGTCCTGTACTTCCAGTCTGTCTAAATCCACTACTACAATTCCGAACTCACAACAAACCATCGCTTTGTTTCCAAGAAAAAAGATGTCGTTGATTTTTTTTCCACCAATGATATTTTTACGCTTGATGTCGTTCAGATTCACAATTGAATTGTCGGGCATCAGCAGATCAATATTTGAAGATTGATAGCCAATGAAGAGAATATTTTTTTCAGGGTTATAGCGTATCCTTGCAATTTCAAAATCTGACAAACCATTTAATCTCGAATACAAATTGAGTTCACCTGAAGATTTTGAATAGCTATACAATCCAAAACCGCTTGCGCAATAAATTTTATCCGGACTATCCGCTAATCCGATGGCACGGTTGTAGGGAATGTGTTCTCTCCATTCACCAATTGCAACAGGCGGGTTGCTTTGTGCCGACAGGAAAAACGGAATTCCTGATAATAGGAGAAAAAGGCAGGAGAAAACGGAAGCGTATGGTCTTTTCATAGATGTTCGGGAGGAAAATAGGTAACGTCTCTGGCTGCAGTTTATTGTCCCAAAAAACAGCTTTAGCCCAAAATTACGAATTATTCGGCTCCTGAAAAAGAGGCTGTTTTTGATAAAGAATCTGAAGAATATTCCTGATCAGGCTCGCTGAACAATCCCGAGTGAAGTGTATTCATTCCCTTTGGTGAAATGCATCCCCGAATTTTCAATCGAATCAGGGACAATGGATTCGTTCCGCAAAACTCTTTCGCACAATTCTGCGACCTCATTAACTGTAATCAGCTTCATGCATTGATTATCGCCTTTGCATGGCGGAGTTAAAAAATCATGCACACATGGACTGCAATAGAGGTTTTTGTATATGCCAAAGGCATTTGGATTTTGTCCGTATTGTGTCGGCGATGCCGGTCCAAAAAGGCAAATAGTTGGCTTGCGAAGTGAAAAAGAAATATGCATCGGGCCGGTATCGTTTGTGATGATCAGCCTGGCTTCATTCAACAAAGCAAACAACTCAGATAGCGTAAGTTCTCCGGCTGTATTGTGCACATTTTCTTTTACATCCGGGGTCAAGGAAGTGTAAATGGAATCGACCCATGGTTTTTCATTTTTAGCACCAATTAGGATGATCGAAATCTCCGGAAAAAGTTTTCGGATAACAATAATTAGCGAAATCACATTTTCTCCGGGCCAGCGTCGTTCAATTCTCAGGTCAGAAGCATTTGGATTAATCACTAAATAAGTCGAAAGTGGCTTTCCTGTTTGGGTTTCCAGTTTTTTCCGGAAGCTTAATTTTTCCGATTCTTTTACAGAAAATGAAAATAAATCATTCACAATTTCCCTGCACCCGATCAGTCTTGCCATTTGTAAATAGGATTGAGCGATAGGTGCACGTGCATTGAAAAACATCATGTGCGTATACACTCCCATCCGGATATTTCTTTCCGCACGATAAAATCCAAATCGATTGCGCGCGCAACTCATGGTTGCTATCGCGGTACTGTAATAGGAATATGTTTCCAGGTCGATATACAGATCCGGTTTTGTTTTCCATAACTTTCGTAATAATCTCCAGCTGGTTTTGAAAAGCGATCCAAATCCATGGTCATCCACAGTCCATGTTTCGTCAACAGCTTCAATTGACGTCAATAAAGTTGCATTAGCTTTTGCTGTGACAAAATAAATTTTCGCATTCGGAAAACTTTTGCGAAGTGTCTGCAACAATGGCGTTGCCTGAATGATACTACCCATGCCAAGAAATTTGCAAACGACTATCTTTCCCGGAATTTTGTCAAGCGAATGATCGATGTGCATGAATTTACCCAATACACGGGCAGCGAGATTGAGGCCAAAAACAGCTGTGCGCCCGATCCATGCATCAAGAATTACTTTTGTCCGGGTTTGCATGCTCATGGTTCTTCTCTCCTCATTTCTACAATCTCAATTTCCGCATCTCCATGCATGGCATAAAGTGTAATCCAGTTTTTATCTTTTTTATGCCAGAGATAAAGCGAACTCATGCGAATGACATAATCTTCCATCATTTGTGAAGAATGAATACGGAAAATGTAACTGCCCCGGGTTTCATGATCTTTTCCAAAACGAAGAATCATGTCAACTGCCTGATCTGTCTTCGCTCTTGCGGATAGCCGGATGTAAATGTATGCTGAATCATTGGAATGATCAGGAATGGATAACGAAACTCCCTGACCGTTATTCAGTGTTTTGGTTTCTTTAATCAATGCAATGGGAGAATTAATTTTCCCTGCTTTCCAGCTTTCATCGTAACGCCCCCAGATATAGGGAATGTCATTTAATGAATATTCAACAGGCAATTCTGATACCAGATCAGGTATTACATCACAGGAATTTAACTGGAGATACGACAAACTCATCGCTCCGTCTTTGGATAGTAAAATTTTCATTCCGCTCAATTCGGTTTCTCCGGGTTGTGGTTCAACCAGGAAAAATGCCTTCGATGGCCCACTGTAAACACGAGCATCCCGACGACGATTATCATCGTAGCCCTTATTGTTAAAATTTGGAACAAATGTAATTGTACCCTGTCCTTCAAACCATGCGCTCAGCAGGACATAATATTTTTTGCCGGCTTCCATTGCAATTGGAGAGTGCAGAATATTATCAAACTGAGGTGAACCTGCAGGGCGAAGTGAAACACTGTCAGTAATTACTGCACCGCTCACAGCAATATTTTTCAAATCAGCGTAATGAACCAGCGTTTTTACATTTAGCGGAGGGACCGGGAAATTCTTTTTTGCCCAAACAGTATGGTGATTGATCAATGCATATGGTGAGTAATTTGCATAGATATATTCACTGATCTTGTAATGACGCATACAGTTTGGAATCCCATCGAGCTGATCCCAATAATTAACGGGATAATTTGAAAACAAAGCAATCGGTAGATCGTAATTTTCTAATCCCTTCAGCAATCGATCCTGCATTTTGTCATTGTGCGCTGTATGCGGAATCTGACAAAGATAATTCGGTGTTTTTCTTCCAAGATAGTAATACAACATTGGTGAATTGCTGAAGTCAAGAAATGTGGAGGAATCACTGATGTTTTTTTTCATCCAAACATCAAGATCACCATACATATCACTGCGATACTCCGTTCTTTCGGGAGTGCGGTCGGTTTTCATTGCGGTTTTCACCGGCAATTCCCCCTGTACAAACTTCATGACCTGATTGTAAAGATTGCTACGATCAAGTTCAGGAGAGTTTAGTTTGTAATTTGCGGTAATGACTGTTGCAAGAATAAAGAAGCTGAAAAATTGAATCGCCGGAGTAATGTTTTTTTTACGTGAATAAAAAACAGGACAAACCAGAATAAAGAATCCATAAGAAGTGAACGCTGTATCCCATTGCTCTGCAAGAGTATGTCGTACCAAACCACGTTGCAGATTGCTGAAATAAAAGATACTTAGAAAAATAATGACGACAGAGACGATTGATGCTCTTGAAGCTGCTTCATTGTTACGAATCAATTTAACAAATGCAAAACCGGCTACCAAAGCAACTGCGACCGGCATGATGAAATAAAGTGAATAATATTTCATGTCTGTCGCCCCGGAAAGATTGATTAATCCATACGCCTGCAGCGATGACAAATAACCCGCCATCTCACCCAATCGGTCGAATAACAAAGACGGCCCATGAATAAAAATTGCAATCAGAAATAACAATAAGGAAGTTGCCGCAAAAAGCCCCAATCCTCGTAGGGCGGACTTCTTATCAGGTTTGAAATCGGGATGAACAAACCACAGCAAAGCCAATCCACCTATTCCTGCCATAAAATTTGAAATACCAAGATCTATTCTCCAGATCATCGTGAACAAAAGGAGGAAAAAGAAAAAGAAATAATTTTTTACCGATTGTTTTTTCAGGATATTCAAAAGCAACAAAACGGTGAGTGGAACTATGTGATAATAAGTAGGGAGAAGTAAGTCGGTATATGGATAAAAGAGTACTACAAAAACAGAAAGAACTGCATTGTCACTAAGGCGCAATACCATTGCATAAATCAGAAGTGTGACTACTAATCCCAACTGAAATCCGTAAACAAACACACCCATTGGATCAGGTCCATTGAAGAGGGAATACAAGGCTCCCCAGGCCCAGTCTGACATGGCATGCGAACTGAATGTATCGAGAAATGGAATTTTACCGAAATCAAACCACTGTTGCAAAGGAAGGATCCTGTTGCCATCTTCAAACCAATCAATATCAGGACTAACAACCGGTTTGTACATCACCAAACCAATGATGCCGGTGAGTAAGAATGGGACCCATACAGAATTTAATTCACGCTTTGCATCAGAAATTAAAGCCGGCGACTTTTTGTAACGACGAAAAACGACGAACAAAAGGATGAGCAATCCGGTGATATAAAGTGGAGTAGGACTAAGGAGAATTCCCCGTTGTCCCATGATCATGCTCGTTTCGAATGACAGCAAAGAAAGAACAGGAATCAATACCAGTGGTGTGGTTGTTTTTATTCCCTTGTGAATGGTTTGAAAAGTAAAATTGAATTTTTTGCTTAAAAAGAAATAAACAAAGAGTAAAACTGAAGTTGTAATTCCGATAAAGTCAGGGATGGAATGAATTGCAAGTTTTGAAAACAAATTCAGTAAATGCCATTGAAGAAAAAACAAGATTGTGGAGATCATTGTTAACCAACCAAACAACAATACGTACTCGCCTTCTTCTTTTTCTTCCCAGCTCACGATCTTTTTACCAATAATTCCGGCGATGGCTGCGAACAGTACTGCAAGTATTAAATGCATGGAAGACTGTACCTGTCCGCCGAGAAGCAGAAAAAACATCAATGATAATCCGGCAACACCACACAGATTGAGAATCCGAAGATCACTCTTGCTTATTTTTTTTATCTGACCAACCGCGCTGATAATAAATCCAATGCTCAATAAAAAAAATGTAGCGATTCCACGGTAATAAGTGGAAACACGTTTTACGATGTCCAGACTTTCAGAAGTAGCCAGTGAAATAGGTCGTCCCTGAAATTGTTCTAACCAGAAAGTGCTTTTGTGAAAAAGCATATAAGTAATTCCCAGAGCAAAAAATATCGGCAGAAAGACAATCTCGTGGAGCCTGCTGCTTTCGTCAAATAGAGATTTGATTGTCTTTTTCAGATTCATGAGAATTGTCCGGAAGGGAATGTTTACTTAAGCGGATAAAAATAGGAAATTCCGGTACGTGTCAGAGTACTCATACAGCCGGTTTTCATGCATTCACTGTGGATATCCGGGAATTAATTCTTCCGTTCATACACTGCAAAAACATGGTTTCGCCAGATTTCAGTATAACGATCTGCATTCGCAGAGAAATAAGATTCAAATGAGGAATTGTTCAACTCGGAATTGCCTGGATCTATACACTTCACCAGATGTGTGACATGAATCCGTTGAAACATGGAGTCATTGGCTTGTTCGTTTTGTAATTCCAGGCGATAAGTGGTATGACGATTGGTATAAAATGACATGGCACGTGCTTTCAAAAACACGATCACTGCATTTTCCGGCGTCTTTTCACGAACAAATTGGATCATTTCCTGTGCTTCCGGTGTTTGCGGTCCCTCCGGAATAATAGTTCCTTCTTTAATTGTAACGTAAAGCATCGTAAATGGCTGGTATAAAAACATGCCCAGGAAAAGTAGTAAGACAATTCTGTATTGTTTTATTTGTGTTAGTGAAAGCAAAGCCTGTAATGTTTCAAAAATATACTTTGCCATGAGAGGAACAACCGGAATGAGCATTCGGTATCCGCCATTCAGATAAGGATACAATAACAACACTACGATGTAAAACAGAAAAAACCATTCGGAAAAACTTTTTTGTTTAAGGAGTGCTCGGAACCAGCCAATGAGAATGAAGATTCCCAAAAGATCATTCAGTAGCATTGCTCTTGACTCCGGAAACATGAAGAGTAAATTCAATTGTTTCAGATACAAAAGAAAAGCTTCCTGAATCATAAACGGGTGTGATTCTCCTGCGCCTTTATAGAAACCAAAGAAATTTCCGAGTGGAACAGGGAACAAAAGACTGTTCAGCAATAAGAAGAAAAGAAT
>CAYMMN010000091.1:0-10717 GCA_964391495.1 uncultured Flavobacteriales bacterium
AAATGTCAACTTCACCCATAAAGGCAGGAAGTTGTTTGATCTTTTCAACTTCGATTTTTTCCTTGCCCATGTCAATACTCTGGACATTTCGGTCTTCGCGTTCCGCTGAAATGTTGACTTCTTTTGCCTGGATAGCTGTACTCTTCAGGCTGACATTTATCCTTCGGTCAGCAGTCAGATCCAAAGGCATTTCCTGGGTCACAAAGCCGAGATAGGAAAAAACAAGGGTGTATTTCCCTGCCGGAACTGTAATGGAATAGAAACCATACTGATTGGTACTTGTGCCTTTAAGTGTTTCCTTGATGTAAACATTTGTTCCAAGGAGAGATTCACCTGTTTCTTCTTCTTTTACAAACCCACTTACCGTATGATTCTGTGCCGAAACGGAAAGTGTGAAAATAGAAACGAACAGGAAGAGCAGGAAGCGTAATTTAAATTTCATATAGGGGCTAAAGATTACAAAACAACGTCTGAAAGGAGCGTTTGTTTTTGACGGCGCAAAAATAGTCAATGCCTTCGATGAAAATGTTATTAAATATTTAAAATGCAGAAGATTGTAAAATGGGATCAGCCCGGACTAATCCGAAATTCAATCCGGTCTGTTTCCCCTTGAATCTAAACGACATCCGGATGGATTTGCTATCTTTGCCGAAAGAAATGTTCTTTATCATCGTTGATGGTTCTATCGCCTTTCTGATTCGTCAGAAGGGAGGAAAGTCCGGGCAACAAAGGGCGTCCTGCTTCCTAACAGGAAGGAGTTTGAGAAGAAATTCTCAGATTACAGAAAGTGCCACAGAAACTAAACCGTCCGGCTTCGGTTGGATAAGGGTGAAACCGTGAGGTAAGAGCTCACGGCGTATTCAGCGATGGATGCGCGGGAAAACCTCAGGAGTTGAAAGACCAAATAAGTCAGGGTTTGCCTTCGGGCAGGAAGGGCGGCTCGTCCAAATCCCTGGCGGGTAGGTCGATAGAGGTGTCGTGCAAATGACATCCCAGATAAATGATAGAAACTCTGGTGCTTGCATCAGGGGACAGAACCCGGCTTACAAATCAACGGTGTACAAAACGTCCTCCTTCGGGAGGACGTTTTGTTTTTATTGGGAACAAGAGGGATTTTTATTGCTTAAACTCATTTTCCATTCATTCTTCCTGTGAATATTTCGATTGTGTATACGTTCTCCTCATCCAGTTCATAGCAATCGTTTTCATTGATTATATTTGACGACCCGGTATGAAATTTCAACTCATTACAGAACAACCACTCTGGTGGTTAATATTTTGCATTGCCCTTGGCATTGGTTACGCTTTTCTGCTTTACAGAAATGAAAAAAGCCTGGAAGCACTCCATGTCTGGTTGCGTCGTCTTCTTTTTGTTTTCAGAGCTCTTGTTGTTTCCATATTGGCATTCCTGCTTTTGACTCCCTTGATTAAAATCAATTCCAGGGAAACAGAAAAGCCCATCCTTGTTTTCGCTCAGGATAATTCCAGAAGTATATTGTTGAATAAAGATTCAGCCTTTTATCGTCAGACATACCCTGGAAATGTTCAGAAATTCATGGATGCTGTTAAGGACAAATACGATGTCAAAACAATATCCTGGGGTGACCGCATCGGAGAAAATCTTGATTTTACTTATAATGAGCAGCAGACTGACTTTTCCGGACTACTTGATGAAGTGAATGTCCGTTATGGAAACAGAAATGTAGGAGCATTGGTCATCGCGAGTGATGGTTTGTACAACAGAGGCAGCAATCCGGTTTACAGTGGAACAAGTTTGAAAGTGCCGATTTATACCATAGCCCTTGGCGATACTAGCATACAGAAAGACCTTTTGATCAGGAACGTGTCTTTCAATAAAATTGTATATCTGGGCAATTCCTTTCCGGTTCAAATAATGGTCGCGGCGAAACAATGTTCCGGTGCGCAGACCACACTCACAGTAAAACAGGATTCTCTTGTTTTGTTTTCACGCACCATTTCCGTGAGTGGAAATAATTTCAATCAGGAAATCCCGGTAATTCTTGACGCTAAAAAGAAGGGAATTCTTCATTACAAACTTTCTTTAAGCAGTGTTGCAGGAGAAATCACTCTTGATAACAATACGAGAGATATTTATATTGAAGTTCTGGAGAACAAACAAAAAATTTACCTCGTATCAGATGCTCCTCATCCTGATCTTGGAGTTATTAAAACAACCATTGAAGCATCTCAGAACTATGCTGTGAAAATTGCAGGCATTGAGGATGCGAATGAATCATTGAGGGATTATAATTTACTTATTCTCCACAACCTTCCTTCCGGAAAACACGATGCTTCTGCTCTTATCCGGAAAGCAGCGGAAGCCCGGATTCCTATCCTTTACATTCTGGGAACTCAAACAAATGTTCGTGCATTCAACGCGCTGAATACCGGATTAAGCATTTCAGGTAGCCTGGATAAATCGAATCCGGTACAGGCATCAGTAAACCAGGGATTTTCGCTTTTTACAATCAGTGATGAGACGCGTCACATTCTTCCTGAATTTCCTCCCTTGTTAGCGCCATTCGGACGATATACAGTGAGTGCTTCAAATGCGGTATTGCTGAATCAACAAATTGGCGCTGTTTCAACTGATGATCCTTTGCTGGTGTTTTTTGAATCAGGAGAAACTAAAACAGGTGTTTTGTGCGGTGAAGGAATCTGGAGATGGAAACTCGCGGATTTTCGTCAGCACGATCAGTTCAATGCGTTTACTGAAATTCTGACCAAAACCATTCAAAATCTCTGTACCAGAGAAAATAAATCACATTTTAAAATCAGTGTGAAAAATAGTTTTGCTGAAAATGAACCTGTCAGTTTTGATGCTGAAGTGTACAATGACAATTACGAATTGATCAATACTCCGGATATTAATCTAACCATCACCAATACCGAAAAGAAATCCTTTCCATATACTTTTTCTAAAACGGAAAGAGCATATTCACTCAGTGCAGGTTATCTCAGTGCAGGAGAATACAAATATAAGTCCACCGTTAAGTTGGGTGATAAAGTATACACCGCTGAAGGTGCATTCTCAGTAAGTGCTCTACAGGCTGAACAAACCGAGACTTCCGCGGATCATCAGCTGATGTACAATTTTGCACATAAAAATGGCGGGGAGTTGTTTTATCCAAATCAATTGACGGAACTGCAGAATGCGTTGTTGGCCAGAGAGGACATCAAAACCGTCTCTTACGCTCATTACAAACTCCAGGATCTGGTGAATATCAAATTAGTCTTTTTCCTATTGCTTGCCTTGCTCAGCCTTGAATGGTTTCTGAGAAAGAGGGCAGGAGCTTATTGATAGAATCATGCATCCGCTCCTCATTTTTATGCTGCTTATTTTGATTGCCGATTCGATTTTCGAATTCGTGCTTGATCTTCTGAATCTGAAATTGCTGAGACCTGAGTTGCCCGAAGCATGCAGAGACATTTACGACCCGGAAAAGTATGCCTTGAGTCAAAAGTATTATAAAACGAATCAGAAATTTTCCTGGATTTCATCCGGACTCAGTCTCCTCATTACCTTATTGATGTTATGGTTCGGTGTTTTTGGCTGGCTCGATTTATTTCTCAGGCAATACACCAATCACCCAATAATTTTGTCGTTATTATTTTTCGGAATCTTATCCTTTGGATCCGTGGTGTTGCAACTCCCTTTTGAGTTGTACAAAATATTTGTGATCGAAGAAAAATATGGTTTCAACAAAATGACCCCGGCGGTTTTTATTGCTGACAAACTGAAAGGCATGTTGCTTGGAGTGATTATCGGTGGAATCTTGCTTTCGGTTTTGGTGATGATTTATAATGGTACAGGATCGAATTTCTGGTGGTTGGCATGGCTGACTGTATCCTGTGTCATGCTTTTCGCGACCATGTTCTATGCATCCTGGATTATTCCCATGTTCAACAAATTGACACCCTTGCCGGAAGGAGAATTGAGAATAGCCATTGAAAAATATTGCCGAAATGCAGGCTTTGCTTTGAACAATATTTTTGTGATGAACGGTTCCAAACGTTCCTCAAAAGCGAACGCTTTTTTCAGTGGGCTGGGGAAGAAGAAGAAAATTGTCCTGTATGATACGCTCATTGAAAAACATTCTACAGATGAATTGGTTGCAGTACTTGCACACGAGACAGGACATTATCAATTGAAACATACACGAACCGGTTTGTTCCTTGGATTGTTACAAACCGGACTGATGTTTTTTTTCTTGTCATTTTTTCTTGGGAATAGGGAACTTGCAATTGCACTTGGTTCAAATGAAGCATCCTTTCATTTAAATATTCTTGCCTTTGGAATCCTTTACACACCGGTTTCTCATCTGCTGAGTATTTTTATGAATGTCATCTCGAGAAAACATGAATTTGAAGCTGATGCATTTGCCCGGAAGACCAGTAATGCAACTGATCTGGTTACTGCTTTGAAAAAACTATCCGTTGATAATCTCAGTAATCTTACTCCACATCCGGCTTATGTTTTTGTTCATTATTCACACCCTCCATTGCTGGAAAGATTGAAAGCTTTACAAAAAACGATTAACTGATTTTTCTGTACAAATTTTCAAACCGACTCACATTTACTTCCGGGTCAAGTGGAGATCCGTTCTCGAGATGATCAACAAAATGTAAGGCGAAAAATGGACCGAGGGATACACCTTTCGTACCAAGCCCGTTAAAAAGATAAAGGTTTTCATGCACAGGATGTCTGCCAATCAATGGTCTTCTGTCTTTGACAGTTGGTCTGACACCGGCCTTGTGTCCGACAACAGTGAATGGAACATTGATTACTTCATTTATTTGTTTCACTAATTTCTGCAAAGCGCCTTCAGTAGGAATTTCATCCAATGGATTCCAGGAATAAGTTGAACCCACGCGAAACAAATTGTTTCCAATAGGAACAATAAATATACTTTTCATCAGAATGTAACTCTCAGGAAGTTCCGGCGCTTCTATCGTGAGTATTTCTCCTTTTGCAGGAAGCATTGGAACCCATGACCAAAATGGATTGTCTGAAATTTTATATCCTTCGCAGAATATGATTTTTCCGGCTTGATAATTTTTGTAGGAAACACCTTCATTTCTGATTTCAAGCTTGTCATGCTCAAAATGCTCCTCCAGAAATTGGTTTTCTTCTTTAAGTTTTGTTTTGATGGTATGCGTAAATGCGGGCATATTCAACCAGCCACAATTCAATACAGGTACAAAATGAAGAAATGGTTGTAAAACCTTTTTATAATCTTGTTCATCAATGGGATCACCAATCAGGTCGCCCATTTCAGGATCTGACTTACGGCCGCTCCAGTCATTCCATTGTTTTGCATTCGTCACGATTTCAAGAATCTTCATGGAATGGAAAAGACTGGCTCCTGTTTCTTTTTCAAATTCTTTATAGAATGAAAACGCAAAAGGGAATGCGGTGTCAGCCATCCAGGTTTTTACAAGTCGACGACCGGTAATCGGATGTACCAATCCGGCTGCAATTTGTGATGAAGATGAAGCGGTAAAAGGATCTACAACCAGAATTTTTTTTCCCCTCTTGAGAAGATAATGAGCTAACAACGAACCTGCGATCCCTTGTCCAACGATGAGATAATCAAGTTCGTTCATTTTACTCATGGTTTTTGTCCTGTGAATGCAACCAAAGCAAGCCTGGAGCCATCAGCATTCACAGAGATCCTGTAAAAGGCATGGACCGTTGAACTAAAATCTGCTATTTCGTTCCACTGCGTGTCAGATCCGGCTTTCCAACTATACAATTTTCCTTCACTACCCATCAACAAGGTACTGTCAGGCAGGAAAGCGAAATCTTCATTGCCTGAAATAGTCTGAACCAATCTTTCTGTTTTTAGTGTCTGAATATTCATTGAATAGATGAACCATTCTTTTTCATTCGCTTTCACAACAAAGTTGAGTGAATTCTTATCCGGTGCCAGTTTTAAGCAACGACCAATATCACTTGCAATCAATGTGCGTTGTCCGGTATGAGTATTCAGAACCTGTAGTGTATTTGCCGGACCCAGAATAAACATGGATAAAAGTGAATCGTTGAGCCAGCAGAAATAACCAATTGAATCAGTGCCTTTGATTTGTTGAGCGGATGTAAGCGAATTTTCAAGCAACAAATAAGCTCTCTGACCTGAATCCTGATCCACACGAACAACAGTCAGATTTTTCCCATCCGGACTATAAGTAGGGGAGAACTCACTTTCTTTTGTGTTAGTAAGCTGACTTATCTTTTTGCTCAGTAAATCCACAGAATAAATATCCGATTGTGTTGTATCTACAACACTCACATAGAGAATGGATTTACCGTCTTTACTGAAACAAGGCTGATTATCGTAGCCATTTCGCTTTGTAATATTTTCTGGTGTTGTAAAAGTGTATTTGCCACCTTCTTTTTTAATTCGGGTTAAAAATATATCCGTGTCCGGTAATTGCGCGAACAAAAGAGTACAAAATGAAATCAATGATAAAGTAATAAATAGTCTGTTTGGTTTCATGATAATTTTATAAATGATATTCTATACCGTTTCTTTTTTTGGAAGAAAGCGAAATTTCCAGATCAACGCTGTCAATTTCAGTACTTACATAAGTTATTCTGGAGGAATAGCCGCGAATGGAGACCATTTCTCCTGAATTCAATTCAATAAGTTTTATACTATCCAGCTTGCCATGGAATACAAGATCTCGTGCTATTGTCTCTCTATATAAACCTCGCTTACGAATCAGCTTATAATGTGGAACGGAATCCTCCTTTGCAACGGTATTCTGTGTTTCCAGCCAGAGATTTCCCTGTACATTAAATGCAGGACCAAAAGAATCCGTGTATTTATTCGTCAGAAGAAAGTTGACCATCATTGATGGAGAAAACAAAAACATCGGAAATCCGATAATGAATGCCGCGAAATAAATGCGGATAGGAAGTGGTAGCGTAATCCTCCATACCCATCCACTAAGCATTACACCAGAACAAAAAAAGATAAGAAAGAAGTAATTAAATGTGGAAGCAGGTGTATTCGCCGGTCGTAAAATCAGCGAGGCTATGAATCCAAATAGGAGGATGGAATGCAACCCGGCCATGAGGAAAAAACGTGGTCTTCCCAGATTCTTCCCCAATATCATCAAAACCAATGCAATGACGAAGGATGAAATATAGCAGATTATGGCAAGGTAGAACGACATAATACCGGATAACCGTTATTTTGTTTTATTTTTGAAACCTGCACCAAAGCTAAGTAAGATGATTCAAATTAAATACTTCAGAACTACCTTCTTTTTGATTTTTTTAAGCCTCTACGGAGCTACCGGACCAGGAAACTCTTATGCGGCCGCCGGAGATACGACAGTTGTTCATGGTTTCCAGAATTATCTCCATCAGAATTGTAATTCAGGAACAGGAACTTTTGCCTTTCCTGCTGATACTTTGAATTCTTATAAAGTGATGTTGCGTTATGAATTGAGTTGCCCTTCTTTTGGTTGCGATATTTATGACCGTATCGCGACATTAAAATTGCTTAGACACACCGGTACCTATGATTCAACGCTTACCATTGCTCCGAATTTTATTGTTGATGGGAACAGATTGGATTCAATCTGGTTTATGAGAGATACTTCATATCAGTATTCATACAACACCCAAACCAGCAGTGTAGATTCAGTAGCATTTCCGTCTATGCAGATTGTATTCTACAGCGATTCTCTCAATCCGCTTTCACCTACAGATACTCTCACAGCCTGGCCTTCCTATTACAATCAGTATGTTTTTGATGCCAATGGAATTGCGACAGATTCCGTATTGGTTCAACCTGATTCTATGGTTTACTATCTCCCTGATTCGGTCTATTCGGCTCCCTATGAAGTAATCGAGCCTGTTGAAATTGCGAGAGCAATCACTCCTTATGGACAAGGTGTTGTTTTATGGTATGATGTATCTGATTACAAACCCTTGTTAAAAGACAGTGTTACATTGTATACTTATGTTTGCGGATACAGCAATGGCTGGCAGGTCACAACTGATTTCTACTTCATTGAAGGGACTCCTCCGATACATCCATATAAAATTACCAATCTGTGGAATGGAACTTTTCCCTATGGAAATACAGGCAATCCGATTGAAAATCATTTGCAGCCAATTTCTCTTTCTATAGATACGCAAGCTGTTTACTCGAAAATCAGATTGGTCACTACCGGACATGGATTTGGTGGTTACCCGAACCAAAATGTTGCGGAATTTTATGACGTCACTCACCATTTAGTTGCCGGTACTGATACTTTATCACAGCATCTCTGGCGTGCTGATTGTGGAATCAATCCACTTTATCCACAAGGTGCTCCCGGTTATTCCAGTACCTGGTTTTATCAACGTGCGAATTGGTGTCCGGGATCTTATGTAACTCCCCACGACTACAATGTAAGTTCGCTCGCTCAGCCGGGAAATACACTGGTAGTTGATTATAACATGCAGCCTTATACAGTTACCGGAGGTCCTTCAGGATGGTATCCGCCTGAATATTATATACAGTCACAGGCAATTTTTTATGATCAGGTGAATTATGTCAATAACGCCGCTATTCTTGAAATCCGAAAACCAAATGGTGCTTTTGAATACAACCGACTGAACCCGGTTTGTGATGGAACCAATCCACAAATCCTGATTAAAAATTATGGAACCAATCCTTTGACATCCCTTACAATACAATACGGTATTGATGGCTCAACTCCGAATTCACTTCAATGGACTGGATCACTTGAATTTCTTGATACAATAAGTATTGACTTACCTGGAATTACATATGGAGCAGGAAATCACACATTCACAGCATACCTTGAAAATCCAAATCAAAGTCCGGATGAATTTGTCTATGACGATACATTAATCACTGATTTTATCGCGACCAATATTATAAATGCAAATGGTTTATGGATTCAATTGAAAAATGATGGCTCACCCAATGAAGCTTCATGGGATATCCGTGATGCCAATAACAATGTTGTCTTTTCGCGTCCGGCGTTTCCCGGAGCTTATGCTATTACCAATGATACCGTTTACCTCGCGAATGGTTGTTATACTGTAAGTGTCTATGACAGTTATGGCGATGGCTTATGTTGTTATGGAGGAGGACAGGGGTTTTTCAGCATTAACAAAATTGATGGAAATGTGCTGTATTATGTAAAAGATTTTGGTGCCTCTTTTACAAAAAGCATCACTTTGGACAACACACTTAGCATTCCTGAAAATAAAAGAATTGATAACTTCTTTATCTATCCGAATCCTGCAAGAGATAACATCTGGTTGAATACATCCATCGAGAGTGGCGATGCATCTGTTGAAATCCATGACATCAGTGGAAGATTGATTTATCTGAATGAAAAACTCTTGATTACTGATCATCGCCTGGATATCAATACAAGCAATTTTCAATCCGGAGTATATTTCATCCGGCTATCAGCAGGAGGGAGCAGCGTAACGAAAAAACTGATCATCAATTAATCTCATCCCTCCATAAAGAGAAATTGCGGGTTGGGGTATAGAAACCAGAAAATTCTTTGAATAAAAAAAAACGCCTTGAGGGGCGTTTTTTTATTTATCCAAATTCTAATTCGTATCCAAACGAAAGGATGCAATCAAGTGAGTAATCAGGCACCGGCATTATCAATCAGTCGGAAACCTTTTCCGTGAATATTGATAATGTCAAGAGAAGGATCATCTTTCAAATATTTGCGAAGTTTGGTGATGAACACATCCATACTACGTGCATTAAAATAATTATCATCACCCCAGATTTCCTTTAAGGCTTTCTGACGCGGGAGTAATTCATTCTTATAGATACAAAGCATGCGAAGAAGATCCGCTTCTTTAGGACTTAATTTCTGGGATTCATTATTGATGCTAATACTGCGGTGATCATAGTTAAAATGATAATTACCAACAGTAAATTCTTTTTGAGAAGGATCATGTCCCTTTTCAGTGCTTCGCTTCAGGATCGCTTTCAATTTGTAAAGAAGCACCTCTGAATCGAAAGGCTTAGTTACATAATCATCCGCGCCAACCCGAAAACCACTGAGCATGTCTTCCTTCATGGTTTTGGCAGTGAGGAAAATAATCGGAATGTATTCGTCCTTCTCTCGAATTTCCTTGGCAAGAGTAAAACCGTCCTTTCTTGGCATCATAACGTCAAGAATACAGATATCATATTTTCCGGAAACAAACTGGTCATAACCGGCAAAACCATCTGTACACAATTTTACATCATATTCATTCAGTTCAAGATAGTTTTTAAGAACTGAACCGAAATTTGGATCATCTTCTACCAGTAAAATTTTTGTTTTGTTGTTCATATTTAGAGTAGTTGGGGGTTACTTATAGGGGAGAAATACTTCAAATGTGCTTCCTTTATTTGGTTCACTTTCTACGATAATCCAGCCATGATGTTTTTCAATAATGGCTTTCACATAGCTAAGTCCAAGGCCAAATCCTTTGATATCATGGATATTTCCTGTTGGTACACGATAGAATTTTTCAAAGATCCTCTTTTGTGTTTCTTTGGTCATACCTGATCCCTGGTCTTTCACTTTAATCAGAAGGCCATCCGCTAAATTTTCTGTACGGACTTCAATAACGGGTTTCTCTGGTGAATATTTATTTGCATTATCGAGCAGGTTGAAAATCACATTTGAAAGATGTATTGGATCTCCT
>CAYMMN010000092.1:0-10639 GCA_964391495.1 uncultured Flavobacteriales bacterium
ACAAATTACCATGGTGGAGTATTTTATTTTACAACCTGTTTGTATAGGCATTGGATTAATCATTTTGATCCTGACCCTGCTTCCTTCCATCCAAAAATATTTTTCTCAAGAATAATTTTAAAGCTTCCCTGACACAGGAAATTCATGCCGGAATCCAAGGCAGCCATTCCGGATTTTTTCCTATTTTAGTGAACTTGAGTCTGTCTGAATATTTTCGAAACATTACCAACTGTAAATAATCTTATGAAAAAGAATCTCCCCCTGATCTTGCTGATTTTTGTTCTCGCTTTTTTATTTCAACAAAAGGAATCGGATGCACAGGCAACGCCTGAATGGACAAGAACCATCAATACATTCCCGGATTCCTTCCCGGTTTATCCTGTCCGCATTCTGCATGACATGAACAGCAATTATTATGTGCTCAGCACCTATCAGCATAGTATTACCGTCACAAATTCAATTGTGAAAATTGTATTAACACAATACGATTATACCGGAAATGAGAACTGGCGATTGGTCTATGATCATAATGGAAGCGGTGAGCCACGGGGATTTGATATGACGCTAGACAATGCCGGTAATTGTTATATCGCCGGAGCATTTATGGGAACAATCAACATGGAACCCATCTTGCTAAAAGTAACATCGGCAGGTTCTGTAGCCTGGCAACATACCAGCACCACAGCTTTCAATACAGGACATTTCACCAAAATTATTTTCAAAAACAACAAACTGTTTCTGACTTGCAGTAGCGGTGTAGCCGTTTTCGATACTGCCGGAAATGAGATCTGGTCTGTTGCCCTTAGCACATATGATTTGGCAGTAGATGATTCGAACAGGGTCATCGTTTCCGGGTTCTCTTCTGGATCACAGACATTATTCAGGTATGATGCGAATGGATCCTTAGATTTTTCAGATTCTACAATTTATGGCTCAAGGGTAATCTGTGATGCTGCCGGAAACATTTACATTCTTGGTCAGGAGAATGGTTACTCTTTTGTAAAATATGATAACAGCGGACAGCTGGCATGGGTTAGAGATCAACTTGCAACTCCTCAACCATTCCTTGACGCAGGCCTTGAAATGATTATGGATTATGCCGGAGATATTTACCTCATTGGTTTGCAGGATAGCATTTTCAAATTCTCTCCTTCAGGAAATATAATCTGGGCAAAATCAATGAACGGACTTGACGGAAGTAAATTAAGCGCTCAAATCCTCTTTTCCAATTCTCTTGTAGTCGCAGGCAGTTTAAGCGGATTTGCAGGTTACGATCTGGTTGTATCCGCTTTTGACCTGAACGGACAAATGAACTGGCTGGGATATTACAGTGGAAATACAAGTGGTCGTGAATTTTCACAGGATCTCTCAGTTGATGGAACAGGAATTTATGCAATTGAAGACAATGACAACTACACGACTCTTGTAAAATTCAAAAATCCAACGATGGATACGGTTGTAGATTACAATCTTATTTGTGTGGATAGTGTCTGGTATGATCCGATAGATCCAAACTTAATTCATGTGAGTATTTTTAACGGCGGTCAAACACAGATAAATTATCCCTCAATACAAATTGTTTCGCCACTTGGTGACACCATTGGGAATCCTAATAATTTTGTAAACTTTTTTGCACAACTCGGGAATACTTACCAGGAATACGTGGACACTATTGTTGAAGCAGGCATCACTGATTTCAGCAATTATTCATTTTTATTAAGTGAACTATTTGGAGCAACTACCAACGAAATTTCCTGGTGTATTTCAACCGCTTTACCGGAATTGAACAGAAGTGATTTTGCATTGTATCCGAATCCGGCCGGATCGATGTTGTATATTCATTTTAAATCCAATGCTGATTCAGAGATGCGTATTTCAATTTATTCTATGACCGGAGCACTTGTTTTTAGCGGGAAATACAATTCAAAAAACGAAATAACATTGGATCTTAATTCGCTCTCAAGCGGAATCTACAATATCGTTTGCGAAAATTCTAACGGAATTGCCGCTAAGAAATTCATGAAACAATAAAAACACAAGAGAACTAATAACTAAACTAACAACCAACAACTAACAACTAACAACTAACCACTATCAATGCTTGGACTTCTTGGATTACTTCTCTTTGCATGGTTTGGTGGCTCCATCTATGCTTTTCTTGCAGCGATAAATTTACGAGACAAAGTCAAAAGACAGGACGCAACAATACAGCAAATCCGGGAAGAGCTTAAAAGATTAAGGGACGGTGACGATAAAAAAGAAAGAACTGAAAAATCTGTACCACATGAACCGGTAATCGTCCCACAGGCTGAACAACCAGGATTTGTTCCAACTACACAAATCGAACAGGAGCATATTCCTGTTGTTCCTATTGTCCTTCATGAAACCATTCTGGAACCGGAAATACGAAAACCTCAACCCCCGCCTCCACCGCGTAAACCCAGCAGAACTCAGGAAGAGTGGGAAGCATTGATAGGCGGTAAAATTCTAAACCGAATTGGTGCACTGGCGCTGATCATTGGTGTAGGATTCTTTTTAAAATATGCTTTTGACAACAACTGGATCACTGAGACCATGCGTGTGGTTATTGGCGTGGTTACAGGCTCTGCATTACTTTTTGGCGGACATCATTTTCAGAAAAAGAATTACAAAATCTTTTCCCAGGGACTTTCAGGTTCAGGTATAGCGATCTTGTATCTGTCTGTTTATTCAGCGTTCAACTTTTATCATCTCGTCCCACAACTCGTTGCGATGCTGATGATGTCGGCAGTTACCGCGATTACATTCTGGCAGGCATTCAAATACGATTCTCAGGTGATTGCGCTATTTGGCTGGCTTGGCGGATTTCTTACTCCTTTTTTATTGAGCACCGGACAGGCTAACGAAATTGGCTTATTCTCCTATATCGCATTGCTTGATTTGGGATTACTGTTGGTTGCTTCAAAAAAAGAAAAATGGTTTTTACTGGAACCCTTGAGTTTACTTTCTACAATTCTTGTCTTTTCACTTTGGTTCGGAGAATTCTATTCGGATGATGATTTGTTTATCACCATTGGTTTCAGCATTGTATTCTGGCTTCTTTTTGCCGGTGTCGAATTCATCAGAATAAATTCCACCGCCATTGCCATCAAATTGCATCATCAGTTTATATCTCTTGCCAATGGTGCTTTTTTGTATCTGTCACTCTTCAGCGCCATCAATCCGCATCATCACCAATGGATGGGTCTGGTGACTACAGTGCTTAGCATTATTTATTTTCTTATCTTTTTATGGATCCGTAAGAAAAGATCCGGAGAAGAAATTATCCAGGCGCGTTATCTGCTCTCCGCGCTTCTTTTATCGGTCATTGCATCAGGAACCCAGTTTGATGAGCTTGAAATAACCATTGCCTGGGCTATAGAATCCTTCCTGGTTATCCTGTTAGCGATGCGTTACAAACACGCCATTGCTTTATTCAGCGGCGTAGGAATTTTAGTTTTTGCTTCAATCTCCTTTGTTATTGCGAAAGATGGTTTCGAAATCCCATTCACGCGTTATCATTTTCTGTTCAATATCCGCGCATTAGCCTTACTGACAATGGCATGCTCAGCTTTTTTATCTTATAAAATCACCATAAATTTTCAACACAAATTTTCATCGATCATTCGGGATGTTTTGTGTTACGCGTGGATGCTGTTTCTTACTGCATTGATGACTATCGAAACCGGGAATTACAGCGGGCAATTGATGTACATTTCAGAACCGGTCTTTGCAACATGGATTCAAAGGATGTCAGTTTATATTTTATCCATGGAGTGGAACTTTTTCTCACTCATCCTTTGGTATTTCTCCAGAAGGTTTGGCAATGAAGCGATGTTCAAAGGAGCATTCGTATTGTTATCACTTGCCTTGTTCACTGCGATTCCCGCTTCCCTTGATCAATTCCGTCCTATTGAGTTCTATCACAGCATTTTCACTTATCGTTTCGGAGCGCTGGCTTTCTTGTCAGTGGGTTTGTTTTTGCAGTCAAGATGGACAGACACTTACCCTCTGAAATTTTCATTTCATCGTCTGAGTGATCTGCTCAGATTAGGAATTGTTGTGACATTATTTATTCTGCTTACCGTAGAGGTACGTGATTATTTCTTCCTGAAAATCGCGAAAAATGCCAGCGGGTATGATACAGTTAGTATGATGTACAGAAAATCCTGGGAGAACCAGCAACAACTATCAATTTCTATTGCCTGGCTTGCCTATTCAATGTTATTGATGGTGATAGGAATCTACCGGAAACGATTAAACATTCGTATTGTATCCATTGTATTGTTTGGACTGACAATAGCAAAAGTTTTTTTCTATGACCTGTCCTATCTCGATTCCCTCAACAGAATCATTTCATTCATTGGACTAGGGGTAATATTAATTCTGGTCTCATTTCTCTATCAGAAATACAAACACATCATTGGTATTACAGGAAAGAAATCAGAATAATTTTAAAAAGAAGAAAAATATTGGTCTTGTATTAATGGTTGTCGTCTACAACCGTTCCTGAACCGATCACTTTAGATGTGAGATCGGGTTTGCCACGATATCTTACAGTACCGCTACCGGTAACTTTCACTTCAAGATCTTTTATAGCATATACTGAAGCATTGCCACTACCGGCCATTTTTACTGTTGCTTCATTACAGGGCATTTTATCAGCGAGAATATCGCCTGATCCTGCAATAACTATCTTCTGAACATTCGCCGAGCCGGCCAGCATAATACTTCCCGACCCAACCACATCCGATTCAATACTGGCAGCAATAAATTTACCATCGATTTTTCCGGAACCCGAAATTCGCAATTTAATTTCGTCTACAACAAATGTATCCGGAACATAGATTCTGCCGCTTCCTGCCAGATCCAGCCGATTCAATCCCGGAAGGGTGACAACGATCTTTACAGGTTCGTGAGTCCCAAAACATCCTTTGCTCGTAATTTTCAAAAGTCCACCATCCACTTCAGTTTTTATCTTTTCAAGAATGTTTTGCTGGGCAACAATATTAATCACTTCGCTCTTGCCGTTGATAACCGAAACATCAGCATCGATATCAACTGAAATTCCATTTGCTCCATCCACAGGTCGTTTATCTGAAACAAGCTCACCCTCCCCATCAATACAATTAATACTGCAGGAACTGATCCCTATTAAAACGGAGATACACAATAATGAAATCAAATATATTTTACTGTTCATGTGGAATGATTTAGACACTTCAAACGTAACTTATTCTCCTTTATATAACAAGAAAATACTCCCGGACTCATTGTTTTCCTGCAGGCAATTGCATTTCTAATAAGCCAAAAGAACAACACGATTCATTTCCTTAATCCAAATTAACCCTAAATTTGATAGAATCAGTTTGAAAATCTATCTTCGTAATGAAGCCAGACAATCAAGTATAGTGATCACTTTCTTCTTTCCGGAACTCTTTTAATAATTCAACCAAATTCATTCAATGAAACACCGGTATTTAAGCCTGTTAGTTATTCTTTCCATTTTTTTTATTTCAGCAGACAAGAAGCAGGATCTTTCCAAAGAATCCTTAATCAGGGACATTGATGATTATGCAAATAAAATTATCCGTAATCATGCGCATCCGTTTAATTATATAAAAAAGGAACAGTTTCTGGACTCAATAAAGGCTTTTAAAGAAAAAGCTCCCGGAATGAATGTGGACGAACTGCAGGTTGGATATACCCGTATCAACGCATTATTGTTGGACCCACACACTGCCCTGGATTTCCCGAGAGAAAAAAGCATTCCTATTATCGTTAGTTTGTTTGATGATGGAACATTTGTAACTGCCACATCCATAAAACACGTTCGTCATCTCGGATCAAGAGTTATCGCGATGAATGATATTCCGATTGATACAGTACTAAAAAAAATGCAATGCCTCATCGGAGCTTTGAATCCAAGCTGGGTCAAACACAATCTGCCCGGATTGCTATTCAATGTATCAATGCTTTATGGAATGCACCTGATCGACAACAAAGATTCTGTGGCGATTACATTTGTCAGTGAAACAGATACTACGAGACAAATGGTATCCACAGAAAATGAATACAGTTTCGAACTCCAAAGTTACAAGCCCGCCGCTCATATGTTACGGATGGGGAATTCTCAAAATTACTGGTACCAATACCTGGAAGATAAAAAGTCATTATACATTCAATACAGAAGTTGTCATGAAATTACAGACAAACCATTTGCCAAATTCCAGGAGAATGTAATGGCTGAAATTCATAAACAAAAACCCGAAAGAATTATTATTGATGTTCGGGCTAATTCAGGTGGATTAGTAAACGTTTTCAATCCCCTGATTAAAGCTCTTGCGCGAGACAGCATCAGCAGACTAGCAAAATCAAGTGTATTGATTAGTCGAAAAACATTTTCAGCTGCCATTTGGAACACTTTTGAATTTAAAAATCAGCTTCAGGCCACACTGATAGGAGAAGAAACAGGTGGTGATCTCAACCATCCCGGAGCCGTTGTCAATTTCACATTGAAACATTCAAAGTTGAAAGTCTATTATTCCAAGTATGACTTTTATCTGGATGCAAGAGTGAAAGGCGGAATCCTGCCCGACATTACCGTACCTCACACATTCGCCAATTACAAAAAAGGAGTTGACCCGGATCTTGAAAAAGCCCTGACCTATTAATTATCACTGAATCATCAGATAATGAATTCCTTAGCAGGTTTGCTTCCGGTTGAAGCAAACCTGATTTTTTTTGGAGGGATAATCACTACCTTTATTCTCCTAAATTTAATCACCTTCACCCTATGTCATCGAACATTCGTACCCTGTCTCCTGCTCCGCTTTGGAATAATTTTGCCGACCTCAACGCTATTCCCCGTGCTTCAAAAAAAGAACAACGAGTTATTGAATTCGCGAAAAACTTTGGAGAAAAATTAGGTTTGCCAACCCATGTAGACGCGATCGGTAACGTGATCATAAAAAAACCGGCCAGTCCGGGTATGGAAAAAAAGATGACCGTCGCTCTGCAAGGTCATCTAGACATGGTTCATCAGAAAAACTCGACAACACAATTCGATTTTGACACACAGGGAATCGATATGATTGTTGATGGCGATTGGGTTAAAGCCAACGGCACAACTCTTGGAGCCGACAATGGAATCGGAGTCGCCTCCATCATGACCTTACTTGCATCAAAAGACATTCCGCATCCACCACTCGAAGCGCTGTTCACAATCGATGAAGAAACAGGAATGACCGGAGCTCTTGGACTTAAAGGAGGATTGCTCAATGCTAAAATCATGCTCAACCTTGATACAGAGGATGACCGTGAACTCACGATTGGTTGCGCCGGAGGTGTTGATGTTACTGCAAACGGCACGTACAAGGAAATCGCTGTGAACGCGGGGAGCAAAGGTATTCGTGTCCAGGTAAAAGGACTTACCGGAGGACATTCGGGAATGGACATTCACAAAGGAAGAGGGAATGCTAACAAAATTATGAACCGCATCCTCGCATCCGCATTTCAAAAATTCTCCTTCCAGTTGAGCTCCGTTGATGGCGGTAGTTTAAGAAACGCGATTCCACGAGAATCAGTTGCTGAACTTGCAATCGCTTCTGATCAGTTGGCAGGACTCACTGCTTTCATTGGCGAATTGGCTCAGATTTTGAAAAAAGAAAATCACACCACGGATCCGAATCTTGTCATCGATATTCAGCTCATCGATGCTCCTGCAAAAGCAATGGATAGTGATTTCCAGAATAAATTTTTGAGAGCAATTTATGCATGTCCGAACGGGATTTACAGAATGAGTCCGGATATCAAGGATCTTGTTCAAACTTCCAACAACCTTGCCCGTGTTTTAATCAAAGACGGAACATATACAATACAGTGTCTGACCAGGAGCGCTGTTGATACCGAGAAAATGGATCTTGCACAATCCATTCAATCCAGTTTTGAGCTGATGGGTGCAAAGGTAAGCTTCGCAGGTTCCTATCCCGGATGGGCCCCTGCTCCGGATGCAGGCATTGTGAAATTAATGAGCAGCCTGTACACTGAGCGTTACAAAGAATCACCAATGGTGAATGCCTGTCACGCCGGACTTGAATGCGGTATCATCGGAGCCAATTACCCGGAGACAGAAATGATTTCATTCGGACCGAACATTCATGGAGCACACTCTCCTGATGAAAAAGTGCAAATCAGTTCCGTACAGAAATTCTGGAGTTTCCTTTTGGAAACTTTGAAAAGAATTCCGGATGGTAAATGATCGTTCAACCGATCAATTTTATTTTTCAATACTTAGTCGCTTGTCGAATGAATCTCCTTCATCTGAGATGAATCGCATATAATAGATTCCTGCACTGAAATCAGACAGATCCAGACGGGTGTCTACTCCGTGTTTCAGTTCTGTTTGTAAAACTTCTTTTCCATACTGATCCCTGACAAGTACTTGTGCAGACGCATATTGTTTATTCCGTATAAAAAGTTCATTGCTGGCAGGATTTGGAAACATACTGATTTCATTTTCATGATTCGAATAGGGTTCCGCCCAGCACAAATCTGAACATACTGATTTTCCGTCGTAGTCTGTTTGTCTGAGACGGTAATAAGTTGTGGTTGTTATGGGATGAATATCTGTAAATGTGTACCTTCTCACTTGCTGACTATTCCCCGACCCCGGAACAACTGCAACCACATTAAAATGAATTCCATCTTCTGATCGCTCAATAGAGAAAAAATCATTGTTGATCTCTGTCGCTGTTGCCCAACCAAGCTGGACCTGATTAGATTCCAAAATTTTGCAGTTAAAACTAAGCAAGTGGACTGGCAATGTAGTTGAATTCACATTCGCGAGTGTTATCGGCCCGAATGAAGAAAGAGCTGCTGCTGACACAACAGTTCCTGCGGCAATTGTTCCGGTCACTCCTCCATTTCCATGGTCCTTCCATTTAGATTCTGTAACATCCCATCGTGCGACTCGCATGTCAGTAGGCGATGTGACGTTGCAACTGTTTACAGTCCATCCCGGAGTAACTGTTACCGATGAAGTACCGGCTGTACGAATCATACTCCAGTATTCGCACCTGCTGATGTTCGTGAAAGTAGCATCCTTTTGGGTAACATCGAATGCTATGTTTGGATCCTGATAATAATAACCAATTGTAAATTTATCTGTCACCACTGACGGGGCGGAAATAAGTAAAGGCGAATACACACCACCTCCTCCCACTGGAAAAGTAAAAGCAGTATTTCCTGTTTTAGTAACCATTCCGTCCACATAAGATGCGTCGCTCGCTCCACTCACACTTGCTCCAGCGAGTATTTCAAGTGTAGCCATCTGATTGATTATACCGCTCGTCAGAGTGAGTACAGACGAAACCTGCTGAGTACCGCCGGAAATAGAAACTCCACTCGGGTTATTGATCACTAGATTATAAAAGGTCTCAGTGCCCGTACTATTAATATCCGAATATCCCAAACCTGAAAATGTCACAGTGCCTGAACGAGCGGTGAACGGCGGAGTTTTGGAGGATGTAACTGTCCAATCCTGGTTCGCGGTGATGGAATAATTTGATGCACTTACATCCAGACCGGCGGAACCCGCGATGGATAGATCCCCATCCACAACGATATTTCCAGCAAGAGTTTTTGTACCACCACCTTGCAAAGTAAGATGCCCATAAGTTGTGGGTGTCGAAGAAACAGTTTGTGCTCCTGTTGATTGATAAACTACTGTACTGTTACTATTCAATGAAATATTGCCGCTGGTATATGAAGTGGGAAATGAAACATTGGTTGCGCTCCCTGCATTTCCAAGTGACAAGGTTGTTCCTGAAGCAAGACTTAATATACCGCTGCTGTTTCCTGTAATTTGGTATGTACTGCACGCAAGTGTAGCAGAACCGGATATTGTTAAATTTGAATTCACAGTAACATTACCCGATAAGGTTTTCGTTCCGCTACCTGATACACTCAGGTGATGATAGGTTGTAGAAAATATATTTTGTGTTCCGGAGGCACAGAAATTTACTGTGTTTGCAGAAGCTGAAGCATTGAAAGTATTTCCGCTTCCTGAATAAGAAATATTTCCTGAAATATTCAGAGTAGAACCGTTGTTATTGTTCCAGGTACTTCCTCCAAGTAAATTAGTAAGGACAAGGTTTCCGGAATTATTCACCGTTCCTGTATTGGTAAAAGATGATAAGATCAATGTCATAGAAGACACACTCATTGTCCCTGAATTAGTCATGGTGCAATTAAATGTCGAGTAAGTCCCTACCGACAATGTTCCTGTATTTGCAAAAGTACCGCCAAATAAAGGATTCAGATTAAATGTTCCGGTACCGCTTATCGTTCCGGCATTGCTGGACGTGGATGACCCTAGTAATCCAATGACCCGGAAAGAACTGTTAACAGTCATAATTCCGCCCGATTGCACAACAATTGAATTTACACTGAATAACCCTGATGTGGTTATGGTGTAACCATTCCCGATCACCACATCATCCAGACCGCTTGGTGCGGATGCTGCAGCAGCTCCCCCTAAACCCGCCGTACTCCAGGAAGAGCTTGCATTTGACAATCCATTCTGCCTTGAATAATACGTCGTCGCCTGCATAGAAATATT
>CAYMMN010000093.1:0-10579 GCA_964391495.1 uncultured Flavobacteriales bacterium
CGGATGTGCCGAGAGCATCCATCTCGTTTCGAAAAGAGGATAGTGTCATCATAGCAATGGAACCCAGTGAGAGTTGAGTGAGAAATGATCTTCTGTCCATGAAAGACCTGATTGATTCTCCGACTAAGTTAAAGATAAATTAATTCATTTCATATGCACATCCTGAACTCCGGAAGTGCTTTGCTCATGAAATAACAAATTAACATTTATAAAATACAAGCTTACGCGACGCCTTCTTTCAATCGTTCGGCATTTTCCGCTACCTGCAGCGCATCAATCATTTCGTAAATATCTCCTTCCATGAAGGAACCAAGGTTGTACATCGTCAGACCAATACGATGATCGGTAATGCGACTCTGAGGGTAATTGTATGTTCTGATTTTCGCGGAACGGTCACCACTAGAAACCATTGTCTTCCGTTTTTTTGCTTCCTCTTCCATGCGTTTGTTGTATTCCAGTTCATAGATACGTGAACGCAGTACGGCAAGCGCTTTGTCGTAATTCTTCAACTGAGACTTTTGGTCCTGGCATTGCGCAACGATACCAGTAGGAATATGCGTTAATCGCACCGCTGAATATGTGGTATTCACGGATTGTCCGCCCGGTCCTGATGAGCAAAAAAGATCTTTACGAATATCGTTTGTTTTGATATCTACATCGAATTCATCCGCTTCAGGCAAAACGACTACAGTAGCGGCGGAAGTGTGAACACGACCCTGCGTTTCTGTTTGCGGAACACGTTGAACACGATGCACTCCGCTTTCGTATTTCAATACTCCATAAGCTCCATCTCCGGTGACATTGAAAATAACTTCTTTAAAACCTCCAGCGGTTCCCTCCGTCATATCCACAAGTTCAATCCTGTATCCTTTACGCTCACAAAATTTGGTGTACATGCGGAACAGATCTCCCGCGAAAATACTGGCTTCATCACCACCGGTTCCCGCACGAATTTCCATGATTGCGTTTTTGCTGTCTTCCGGATCCGCAGGTACAAGGAGAAATTTTATTTCTTCTTCCAGTTTTTCATTTTCTTTTTGAAGAGATTCAAATTCAGCTTTCGCTAATTCGCGGAACTCTTCATCCTTTTCATTGGCAACAAGTTTTTTCGCGTTCTCCAGGTTGCTTTGTACATTTTTATATACGTGATAGCGCTCTACGATTTTTTGTAATTCTTTATACTCGCGATTCAGTTGAGCAAAACGTTTCATGTCGCTCATCACACTGGGTGAACTAAGCTGCATTTCAACATCTTCAAACCGTTGTTTAATCGCTTCTAATTTATCTAAGAGCATAATCTTGTTTCTTTTTTTTAGTAATAATTGGCAGGTAAAATCATTCCTGTTTTATTCGTAATGAAATTCTCCTGCTTCCGATTTGATGGTGAGTTTTTTTCCTTCATGGGATTCACACCGACCTATAATTTGTGCATCTACATTAAATGATTTTGAGATTTGAATAATCTCCGGAGCCAGTCCTGCATCACAGTATACCTCCATCCGATGGCCCATGTTGAACACCTGATACATCTCTTTCCAGTCTGTTTTACTTTCCTCCTGAATCATTTTGAATAGGGGAGGTACAGGAAAAAGATTATCCTTGATGATATGAAGATTATTTACAAAATGAAGAACCTTCGTTTGCCCTCCGCCACTATTGTGCACCAGACCATGAATTGAATCCCGGTGCAGGTCAAGAATTTTTTTCAGAATGGGAGCATAGGTACGAGTCGGACTAAGCACTAATTTTCCTGCAGTCATCGATTTCAAACTACTTCCTTTGATGGGAATTTCGTCCGTCAGTGATTTACTTCCTGAATACACAACTGACCTGTCAAGCTGATTATCGTATGTTTCAGGATATTTCTGCGCGACTTTTTTGTTGAATACATCGTGTCTTGCAGAAGTAAGTCCGTTACTACCCATACCGCCATTGTATTGTTCTTCATAGGAAGCCTGACCATAGGAAGCAAGTCCGACAATGACATCTCCCGGTCGTATCCTGTCATTGGAGATAACGTCTTTTCTTTTCATCCTGCAGGTGATTGTAGAATCAACAATAACTGTTCTGACCAGATCTCCTACATCAGCAGTCTCGCCTCCTGTGGAATAGATACTGATGCCATATTCCCGCATCGTGGCAAGGAATTCTTCCGTTCCTTCAATCAATGCCGTGATCACTTCACCGGGAATCAGTTTTTTATTTCTGCCAATCGTAGAGGATAACAGAATGTTGTCGGTTGCACCTACACACAAGAGATCATCAGTATTCATCACTATGGCATCCTGAGCAATTCCTTTCCATACACTCATGTCGCCGGTTTCTTTCCAATAAGCATACGCCAGTGAAGATTTAGTGCCGGCTCCATCCGCATGCATCACGATGCAATAGTCTTCATCGCCTGACAAAGTATCCGGAACAATTTTGCAAAAAGCTTTCGGAAAAAGTCCTTTGTCGAGTTTCTGGATGGCTTTGTGTACATCTTCCTTGCTCGCGGATACTCCACGACTGCTGTATTTTGATTCCTTGTTCATGATGCGGAATGATTGAGAATTAAGGATTTTTCTTCAATTCAAATTGTTCAGGCAGGTATAAAAACAAAGGCGTCTCGCCACACGTGGTGCGAGACGCCTTCGTTCTTAAGCAAAGCTACTTCGCGATGCGAATCTTCTTGCCGGTGCGGAATTCATCCTCACCAACCCCTTTGTTGAGTTTCTTAAGATCAGCGGGTTTCATTTCGAGTTTCTTCGCGATCTCCGCCCATTTCTTATCGTCTTTGGTGAGTGTATAGAATTTTTTATTGTACTCTGTATAGTCTCCTTTCAGATCAACACGGAGTTCCATTCCTTCGTCGATTGGTTCAGCTTTCAGACTGTTCAATTCTTTCAGTTCTTTCACAGTCATGCCGTACTTCTTAGCAATAGCAGTGAATGTATCAGCCTTTTTGCAAACATAAATTTCACCGGGACCTGATTTCTCAGCAACCGCGGCAGGAACAGAATCAGTTTTAGCAGCCGGAGTCGCAGGAGCATCCTTCACTTCAACTTTCGTAGCGACAGTAGCATCTTCAACCGGTTTCACATTCAGGCTGCTGGAATCAACGAGGGTTTTAGCCGGAGCTTCATTGATGTTATCAATCGCCGATTGTCCTTTTACATAGTTCGTGCGAAGTACTTTGAATTCAGTACGACGATTCAACTGATGTGCTTCTTCTTTGACTTTTGTTGATTTCAGTTTGCTGATGAACTCATCCGTCATCACATCACCGGATTTGAAGTTGCCGATTTCTCTGTCAAGAACACGTGGCTCACGTGCGCCATAACCTTTCGCATACAAACGATCAGCTTCGATTCCATGCTGAATGAGGTATTTTACAACCGATTCCGCACGGCGCTGAGAAAGTGTATCATTGGTCATTGGAATAGGACGGGAGTCGGTGTGTGATCCCAACTCAATTACAATGGTTGGATTGTCTTTCATAGTTTCTACCAGGCCATCAAGAGCTTTCTTTGACTCCGGACGAAGATCCCATTTCGCGAGATCGTAATAAATGTCAGGAAGTTCAATGGAGCGTAACATGGAGCGCAATGCGAAATCAAAATCGCCGATGAAATCTTTGCTTTGCTCAAGTCCGATGGTAGAAACTTCAAGATATTTATTCAGGTAGTTTTTATTCGTAGCGGAAAGCTTGTAAGTAGTTTCCGGTTTCAAATCAAATTTATAAGTACCGGTCGCATCAGTTTTGAATGGAATGGATGTACCATCACTTCCGAACAGCTCGATATTCGCGCCTTCAATATTTGCTTTTGTATCGGCATCAAAAACACGACCCGAAACTGTAAAGATCAATGGTGGTAAATACCATGTGTAGATATCATCGCCGCCTTTTCCGCCTTCACGATTGGAACTGAGAAATCCTTTATCGCCTGTGAGTTCATCCACGATAAATGCGAAATCATCTGCAGATGTATTTACAGGATAACGAAGATTAACAGGAGTTTCCCATCCACTGCCTGAAATTTTTGTCTGGAAAATATCCAAACCACCCATTCCCGGATGACCTTTTGATGCAAAGTATAAAGTTCCATCACTGGTAATGGATGGGAACATTTCATCAAGTTCAGTATTTACTTTGTTCCCGAGATTTGATGCTTCACCCCAGGATTTTTTCTTCTTGTCATAGACCGTCATCCAGATGTCCTTACCACCTTGTCCGCCCGGCATGTCCGAAACAAAATAAAGTGTTTGCTCATCGGGTGATAAGCTGGGTTGTCCAACAGTGAAACTGTCACCGGAAAGCGGAATCAATTTTGGCTCATCCCATGTCTGACCTTTACGTTTTGTAAAATAAATTTCGCAGCCTCCCATTTTGCCACGCTCCGCATCGCAACGGGTAAAGAACATGTCAACGCCTTTGCTGTTGATTGTAGCGCTTCCATCGTTGCCTCCTGAATTGATGGGTTCGAGAAGTGGTTTTGGTGAACTCCATTTTCCTTTTTTGTCAACTGAAGCTTCGAAAAGATCCTGAAATTTTTCTCCCGTACCTCCATCTTCATTCTTTCCCATGGATTCCTGACGGGCAGAAGTATAGATGATATGGCGGTGATCTTTATTGGAATAGTTAGTTCCAAAATCTGAATACTTTGTATTGATCGCAGGAACATTTTCTACTTTGTAACGGGTAGGTTTGTCTTTCCACTTTTGGGCCTGCTGACAAGAGCTGATTCCTAAATCGCCGCGAGGATCAGCCGGATTAGCTTTTTTGAAATTGGTATACTGTACGATTGCTTCATCATACTTGCTGTTGAATTTCAAAGCATCCGCATAATGAACAATTGCTTCAGGATCTTTAAAATTTGCTTTTAATGCTTTGGCATACCATACTTCCTGATTTTTGAAATCGTTGGTCAGGCGGTAAGACTCGGCAACTTTATAAATGATTTCAGCTCTCTTCACCTTGTTTTTTTCCTTGGTGAATGCTTTTTTGTACAAAGCCGCTGCATCATAATAGTCGCCCTTGTTGAATGCTTGTTCCGCCTGGAAAGTCGGGCCGCGTTGTGCAAATGAAATCTGGAACGCGCTTAACAGCAGGAACAGTAAAAAGAATCTTTTGGATAGTCTCATCGAACGATTGGATTAATGGATGGAAGGAGAAGCGAAAATCCCCTTCTCAGGCAAAGAAAACAAGTTTTTTTGGGATAACAAAGGTAGAAATTGATGCTATATTTCAACTATTTAACAACAAGAATCTGGTGTGAGCAGATAAACATAGGGTTTTCGACATTTACCTGAATCTGAAGCCTTGTTTTTGACTAAAGTCTCAGCTAACTGCTTGTTTATGAGATGCTCTTGTTTAGAGTATAAATTGATGAAAGGGAACTTGTCAAATGCTGAGGTAAAACATCCCATTACTTCAGGATTATTGGAAGGAATTTTTAGAGAAAAGGTTAACCCAAATCGTGATTGTTGTCTTCCCAAATCTAATGGATTGTAAAAATAAAAGAGGTGGCCAATTGACCACCTCTTTCATTTTTATTTTCAGTAAATCACTATATCCAAACCTTAGCGAATCTGAACGAGTTCTCTGTATTTTGCCAATGGCCACAGTTCGTCATCAACCATAATTTCGAGTTTGTCCACGTGGTAACGAATTGTCTCAAAGTAATTTTTCACATCGTCACAGTACGCTACAGCTTTCGCGCGGGCATTTTCGATTTTAGTGGCCTTCTTCCGGGCTTCAATCATTTTATCAACGTTCGACTTGATCATGCCGATGTGCTCTGAAATTTCCTTGATCATTTCAATTTGTGTTGACATCGCCTCCGGTTTCATGCCGATGTTCTTCAGGCCTTCGACATTTTTTGCAAGAATAGTCTGATAACGGATTGCAGCCGGAATGATGTGATTGATTGCCAAATCACCCATGACGCGACTTTCGATCTGGATTTTCTTGATGTAAGTCTCAAGCATAATCTCATGACGCGCTTCCACTTCACGGTGATTAAAGATTCCCATTTCTTCAAACAGCTTCATTGAGCTTTTGCTGACATAGGCATCAAGAGCCGGTGGAGTAGTTGTTATGTTTGACAATCCACGACGTTTCGCTTCTTTCACCCACTCATCACTATAACCATTTCCTTCGAAACGGATAGTTTTTGAATCAACGATATACTGACGCAAAACCTTTAGAATTGCCTCGTCTTTTTTGGTGCCTTTGTCAATCAGTGTATCAACTTCCGCTTTGAACTTGCGCAATTGACTGGCCATAATGGTATTCAATACCATCATCGCGCTTGAACTGTTTGCGGAAGAACCGACAGCACGGAATTCGAATTTATTACCAGTGAATGCAAACGGAGAGGTACGGTTACGATCTGTATTATCGAGCAGGATTTCCGGAATCTTTCCGATGTCAAGTTTCAAAGCTGTCTTTTCATCAGCAGTCATCTTTTTCTCATTGACCTTCTGTTCGATTTCATCAAGCACATTGCTGAGCTGAGTTCCAAGGAAAATGGACATGATTGCAGGAGGTGCTTCGTTCGCTCCCAAACGGTGATCGTTGCTCGCGGATGCGATACTTGCGCGCATCAGATCAGCATGTTCGTAAACCGCTTTGATTGTGTTTACGAAGAAAGTAAGGAACATCAGGTTGCTTTTCGGAGTACTTCCCGGACTGAGCAAATTCTTTCCGGTGTTGGTACTCATACTCCAGTTGTTGTGCTTTCCACTACCGTTGATACCGGCATAAGGTTTTTCATGCAACAACACTTTGAAGTTATGACGACGGGCAACTTTTTCCATCAAATCCATCAACAATGCATTGTGATCCACTGCAAGGTTGATTTCTTCGAATACCGGAGCGCACTCAAACTGACTTGGAGCCACTTCATTGTGACGCGTTTTCAGAGGAATTCCCAGCTTGTAAGCTTCGGTTTCCATGTCTTGCATAAATGCATAAACACGTTCCGGAATAGAACCAAAATAGTGGTCTTCCAATTGCTGACCTTTTGCAGGAGAATGACCGAACAGAGTACGACCGGTAGTTAACAGATCAGGGCGTGAATTCAACAGAGCTGTATCCACAAGGAAATATTCCTGTTCAACGCCAAGTGTTGCGATTACTTTAGTAACGTCTTTATCGAAGTACTGACAAACATCTACAGCTGCTTTATCAAGCGCATGCAATGCTTTCAGCAATGGTGCTTTGTTGTCAAGTGTTTCACCTGTATAGGAAACGAAGATGGTCGGAATGCATAGAGTTTTACCACTTGCGCTTTCCATGATGAATGCCGGTGAGCTTGGATCCCATGCCGTATAACCTCTAGCTTCGAATGTATTGCGAATACCACCACTTGGGAAACTGGAAGCATCCGGTTCCTGCTGAGCAAGCGCATTGCCTGAAAAATGTTCAATCGCTTTTCCATCACTTAATTCAAAGAAGCTGTCGTGCTTCTCCGCCGTAAGTCCGGTAAGTGGTTGGAACCAGTGTGTGTAAGAAGTACAGCCTTTGCTGCTGGCCCAGTCTTTCATACCCAGGGCAATCAGATCAGCCATTTTACGGTCAACCGGTACTCCATGTTCAATTGCTGCCATCACTGCTTTGTATGCATCACGTGGCAGATACTTTTGCATGGCTTCACGATTAAAAACGTTTACACCATAAAAATCGCTGACCTTCCCCGCGGGAGGTACAACTTTCACTGGTAATCGGCCCAGGGTTGTTTCAAGGGCTCTGAAACGGATGTTGCTCATGGTTAAATCTCGAATAAATAGGTTTAAGAGTCTGTTTCTGTGAAACCCGAATGAAAACCAAAAGGTTCCACTTTTTTTAATTTTATTTTGCAAACATATCTAAAAAATAGGGGGTATGTCAAGAAAAAAGATATTTTTTTTAACAACAGGTGTTTAAAATTAGGGGGTAGGCAGTAAAAAAGCATATATTTTTCAAAAACACCCTTATTTCTTACACTTTATTTTATTTCACCTGGCTCTTTTTTCACCTGAATGCCTCATTTCCTTCATTTTTTACCAAAAAGACGGTTTTGAAAACCTGAAATCCTTACAATTTTGGTTAAAAAGCATGTTCTGATCTAAAATTCCTCTTTTCGTGTGCCGAACTTCAAAAACCCATTTAAGAGAACTAATGTTCTCGTTCAAAACTCAATTTCCGGTTGGAGTTTGATTCTTCTTTATCTTTGAACCATAATTCTCGCACATGAATAAGCACTATTCTATTCTCCTTGTTTCAATCTTAATGTTCGCTTGTACTTCCAAATCTGTGAAGGAAAATATTAATAAAGCTGGTGATGTGACCGGACAAGCGATCGGTGAATTCACGGAAGGTGTCTCATCAGGAGTAGAAAAGGCATTTGATACAAAAGTTGTAATCTCGGACAGCCTGAAAACAAAAGGCATTGACTGTGGAAAAACAACTGTAACCAGTGATACAAACGCGACAGATAATGTGCTGACGCTTTATGTGATTTTTAACCAGGATTTCACAGGAGATATCACCGCGAAAGCCTTCGATAAACAGAATAATGAAATGGGAAGGGTGAAACTATCTGTGCAAGGAAAAAAGGATGAATCAAAATTTCTGGAATTCCATTTTGATCCACACACAAATATTGATCACGATAGTAAGTTGACTATTGAATAGTTTTCTTGTTATGAAATTATACTTTTCGTCTATTGAAAATTTGTAGTTCGTGCGTTGAATTCAATCTATCATAGAAAAGATCAAAAAAAAAGGTGCCGGATTTTTTCGGCACCTTTTTTAATATCAGAGATATGATTATCCTCTTCCCATATCCTTCAAAAACCGGATGTGTGAAACAATAGCCCCGGTTACAGTGGCCTGTTCGTGATACGGCAGGTTGTACTTTTGACAAACTTCCTTCACAATTTTACTCAAAGCGGGATAGTGTACGTGAGCGATTTTTGGAAATAAGTGGTGTTCCACCTGAAAATTTAAACCGCCAACAGCCCATGTCACAAATTTATTACGTGTTGCAAAATTAGCTGTGGTTTTCACCTGGTGAGTTGCCCAATCTGTTGGGATAATATACACCTCACTGTTTGTAGTTTCAGGATACAGAAATTCGGTCTCTTCAACTGTGTGTGCTAATTGGAAAACGACACTTGTTGTAAGTCCGGTTGTGAATGAGTAAATAAAGTATCCCAGCAGGTAAGCAGGCAATGAATAGAACTGAAGTGGCAAAACCACAAACAGGAATACATAAGAAAGCTTAGTCGCCCAAAAACCGATGTGCTGCGATACGGTTAATTTGATGTCACCTCTGTCGGCAATTCTTCTCTGGAAATATTTTTTGAAATCCAGAAAAAACACCCATGACATGTACATTAATCCATACGCTAATGGGAAATACAAATGCTGGTATTTGTGAGCACCTAATTTTGGTTGACGTTTCGTCATCCGGAAAAAAGGTTCGTTCAGAATATCGTCATCGTGATCGTCCACATTTGTAAAGGAGTGATGAATCACATTGTGTTTGATGTTCCAGAGGAATGAACTGGCGCCAAGCATGTTCAGGCTCAGTGCTGCAAGTTTGTTCACAAATGGGCTTTTGGATAAACTTCCGTGGGCTCCGTCGTGCATGATGTTGAATCCAATCGCGGCAGTAACCAGCCCCAACAGAATGCAAACTAAAATTGGCCAGATTCCCGGCAAGAGATGAAATGCAAGAACAGGATAACAACCAAGAAACAAAGTCATCAAAACAATCGCTTTGATAAGACTGCGGTGATCACCATGAGTACTGATTCGTTTATCTTTAAAATAAGTATTGACGCGGTTTTTCAGATCACTGTAAAATGCTGAACTGTTACCGCTGAATTTGATTGTTGGCATGTTTTTTTATTGTTTTCAATCCGGATACTCATTTTCTAAGGCTGAACATAATTGTGGCAGACTCAGATGAATTAATTCGCAGGTTTTGCTGAATAATCGGAATTGCAAGTATAGTTATTCATACTGAACAACAAAAGTGCCCAGGTTTTAAGTAATTGACTTTGAATTGTTCAATAATAGAGATAAACTTTGATTAGAAGGCAATTATGCCTTTATCTCACCAGGAAGATTTATATTTCTTTTTTTTGCCATCTGTCCGATTGGCAGGTTTTTCTCCCCATCCCTTTTTATCTTTCTTTTCCATCTGTTCGCGATTCTCTTGTTTGTAGTCGCGTTTAAAGTCCTTCTTATAATCCTTTTTAAATTCTTTTTTGTCTTTTTCGCCGGAACGGTCAACACGAACTTTTCTGCCATTGTAAAATTCACCGTCAAATGCATTCAATGTTTTTTCGAGGGATTCTTCATCTTCGAATTCAATAAATGAATAGACAGGTTTCATGTCAATCTTGCCGACTTTCGATTTATCCAGTTTGGTACCATCGAGCAAATAGCCCAGCATGCTTCCTTTGTCTAAACCATCCGCTGTTCCAAGATTGATAAACATGCGTGGTCCTGCGTTACGGTATCTCTCCTGTGTGGATTTTCCCGGATGTGCAAGATCTACATTGATATCCGGTGCGTTTCTGTAATCTTCAAGGAAACGACTGA
>CAYMMN010000094.1:0-10399 GCA_964391495.1 uncultured Flavobacteriales bacterium
CTGGCTTTTGTTCACATCATCGTTAGGATGAATTACCTTCTTTTCATCCATCAGGCTGCCACCATTGATCACGTGAGCACGGTATGCGACCACTTCATTCACATTCATATTTGACTGCGTTCCTGAGCCTGTTTGCCATACGACAAGTGGAAACTGATCGTATAGTTTTCCATCAAGAATCTCATCACACACTTTGGAAATAAGTTCACATTTTTCAGCGGGCAGAACTCCGGCATCCAGGTTTGTGAGGGCTGCCGCTTTTTTCAAATATGCAAAAGCCCGGATAATTTCGCGTGGCATCTTGTTGATGTCCTGCGCGATTTTAAAGTTTTCGATCGATCGTTGTGTTTGAGCACCCCAATATACATGAGCGGGAACTTCCACAACACCCATGGTATCTTTTTCTTTACGGAATTCCATATTCTTATTTTTTTGATTTATTTGAAAAGACCGGGAGGTCCTATAAAATGCTAAGCAAAATAATACTGTTGGAGCAAGCGGCACATGATGAATGTCGGCTTAAACAAAATGATATGGACTTTCCTCCTATTCACTCCAGAATTAACCTTTCGTTGGTTAAAGAATCTCCAAAACTCTTTCGACCGGCCGTCCAATGATAGCCTTGCCATCTTTAACAACAATTGGTCTTTCGATTAATTCCGGGTTATTACTCAGGATTTTTATCCATTCAGAATTATTCAGTTTCTTATTGGAATATTTTTTTTTGAATAATTCTTCCTTTTGCCTGACGAGATCAAATGCTTTCAGACCGAGCATTTTCAAAATTTCCCTGATTTCCTTTTGAGAAGGTTTTTCTTTCAGGTATTCATAAATCTCAATGTCCTCCGCACCTTCATCTTTCAATGAGGCCAATGCTGTCCGACACGTACTACAGTTAGGCTTGAACCAGATTTTCAGCATGTCAGTTTTTACTTTCTTCCATCAAATATGCTTTGATAAACGGATCCAGGTTTCCATCCAGCACACCCTGCGCATCAGAAGTTTCGATATCTGTGCGAATATCTTTCACGAGTTTGTAAGGGTGCAAAACATAATTTCTGATTTGTGAACCCCATTCAATCTTTCGTTTGGTGGCTTCAGTAGCAGCTTTGGCAGCGCGTTGTTTCCGCATCTCCAGTTCATAGAGTTGGGATTTCAACATCTTCATCGCTCGCTCTCTGTTTCCTCCCTGGGATCTTTCAACCTGACATACGACAACAATTCCGGTCGGTTTGTGTGTCAACTGAACCTTGGTTTCCACTTTGTTGACATTCTGTCCTCCTGCTCCACCGGAGCGCGAAGTTTGAATTTCGATATCCGCGTCTTTGATTTCAATCTCAATGGTATCGTCAACAACAGGATATGCAAATACAGATGCAAAAGAGGTATGTCTCCGCGCATTTGAATCGTAAGGGGAAATTCTGACGAGACGATGCACACCGCTTTCGCCTTTAAGATAACCGTATGCAAAATCACCGCTGATTTCGAGTGAGCAGGATTTTATCCCGGCGGTATCACCATTCTGAAGGTCGAGTTCAGTGACTTTGTATCCATGCTTCTCCGCCCACATGATATACATCCGCATGAGCATGGAAGCCCAATCCTGGCTTTCAGTTCCACCTGCGCCGGAATTGATATTCACGATAGCATCAAGGTGGTCCTCTTCAGCACCGAGCATATTCTTAAATTCCAGATCTTCCAGAAGTGTTATTGAATGTGTTCTTGCAGCTTCGATTTCCTGTTCGGAAACTTCACCGGCTTTATAGAAATCAAAAAGTACGGAGAGGTCTTCCGTAGAACGCTGCAATTGTTCAAATGCGTCGGTCCAGTCTTTTTTCTGTTTAATTCCTTTGAGGAGCTTTTCAGCCGCTTTGGGATTGTCCCAAAATCCGGGAGCGTGTGATTGCGCTTCTTCCTGTTTTATTGCTGAGAGTTTGCTATCGATGTCAAAGATGCCCCCTCAGGGCTTCGACGCGCTCCTTAATCTCTTTTAATTGGTCAGTTGTCATAGTGCTGCGAAAGTACTAAAATGAGCTGAAACTACCAGTATCACAGGAGCTTTCCCGACTTTATCGCTTTTTTAACCCACGATTTATTTAGGCTTAGCCTGAATAATTGCCTGTTCGCCAATTTTTTACCCTGAGCTAAAAGCGGAATTTAAAATTCCTCTACATTCGGTGAATCTAACCATCAAGCGTATGAAAAGAAATCTACTTCTTCTACTGACATGCATTCTTATATATTCAAGCTTGTATTCCCAGGTAACATCTATTCAGCCTGCTTTTGGAACCAGAGGTACTCAACTGACCACAACTATCACTTTACCAAACAGTACTCTGACCATGGCTTCTCCGCCATATCAGAATAGCGACATCTATTTACAACAGGGAACTACTTCTGTACCGTGTACAAACTTCACCCTTTATCCCAATTTCCAAGGTTTTGACGATTCGATTTCTGCGGGTTTTGATCTTACACCTGGAATTCCTTATGGTTACTACGATGTTCATGTCACTACATTTACTTATGACTGGTGGTCCGGAATGTATTTGCCAGTAGACAATGTATTACCCTCAGGTTTTCTTGTTGATGGTGGTGCAGGAACAATTGAAGGTGATGTGTATTTTGATTCAAATCAAAACGGTATCCGTGATGCGAGTGATTGGGGATTATGGGGAAAAACCGTCAATTTACAACCCCTAAATTATAATGCTGTGACAAATCTTCAAGGGCATTATAAGTTTTATGTTGATACAGGTGCTTATTCTGTGGCTGTTCAACCTGGCACTACTTTCACACTCACATCGGCTCCTTCAGCTTATGCAGTGAACATCCCTCCTTCATCAAGTGGAAATGATTTTGGACTTTATGCTCCTCCTCCGTCCGGAAATCAAACACAGGCGTTTTCAGTATGGACGCATCCAATGCGTTGTTCTTATCTGGGCTTTTCCAGTTTCACTGCGATCAACAATTCCAGTGATCCTGCAGGGCAGGTTGGTTCCATTTCGATTATTCATTCACCGAATCTCTCTTTTAATTCTGCAGGAATTCCTCCTTCTTCGATCTCTTCAACTTTCCTCTATTGGAATTATTCCAACATCACACCCGGGCAATCCTTTTCTTCTTATGTCCACTACAACAATCCTCCCGCCGGCGATACAGTATGGTATGTTGTGATCGATAGTGTATTTGATGCGAGTTTTACCACTCTTCAGCAGGTTTATGTGGATTCATTCGGAACGGTGACATCGTGCTCAGTAGATCCAAATGATAAACATGTTAATCCTGCCGGAGAACAGGCTGATCATTATACACTGATAAATTCCGAACTGACATACACTATCAATTTCCAGAACACCGGAAATGACACCGCGTTTATTGTTATCATATATGACACACTGGACGCGAATCTGGATCCGTCCACTGTTGAAATTATGTCCGGCAGCGACCCTGTTGATTTACAAATTGACTCCACCGGTGCTATGATGTTTACTTTTTACAATATCCTTCTACCTGATAGCAATGTAGATCAGGCAGGAAGTAATGGTTTTGTTATCTATAAAGTCAGACCACGCGCGGGAATTCCTGACACTACTATCATATACAACACTGCGCATATAGTTTTCGATATGAATGCACCGGTAGTAACCAATACTACTATGAACACAATGGTGACTCAAATTCCCGTTGGAGTGTCTGCACTTCAGAAAAATCATGTGGCAGTAGTCATCCCAAATCCGGTCACCAATCGTTCGGAGCTAAGGTTTGAAAGCAAAGGGTCACCGGTTGATTATCAAATTTTCGATATCACCGGAAGAGTCCTGCAGGAAGGCCACAGTCAGCAAAATCCAATTTACATTTATAAGACTCTCTTTTCCACAGGCCTGTATTTCTACCGGATCACCTACGCAGGCGGCGAGCCGGATATTACAGGAAAATTTATTGTTCGTTAAAACTTTTCAAACCAAAAAAAAACAGGCGCTGGTTGATGCAGTGCCTGTTTTTTTTTCAATAAAAAAATTCAATTATCCGATTCAGAGCGCAGAAGTTCCCAAACCAACTCAGGTTCAAATCCCCGCTGAATCGCATAGGAAGCAAGTTTGTATTTTCTTTTGAGCGGATTTTCTTCCTTTGTAATCTTTGCCTTTGTGGCTAATACCTGTTGCAGTGTTTTCAGATATTCACGCTGATCAATCGCTGCAAGTGCTTGTTTTATCAACGGCTCTGAAACCTTTTTTTCACGCAGGGCATTTTTAATTTTAACTCGCCCCCATTTTTTCATACGGAATTTACCTCCTGCAAAAGCCAGAGCAAAACGTTCTTCTTTTAAAAATCCTTCCGCGATCAGTTCCCCGATTGCCTGTTCGACTTCTCTCCTGTGAAGCCCGAGAGTATATAATTTATCACGCACTTCCTGCTGACTACGTTCCTGGAAGGCGCAATATTTTAGTATTCTTTTATAGACTTTTTGAAAATCGACAGCAGTATACACCATTACCTACTCATTCTCTGAGTAGGTAAAAGTAACAAAATCCAGTAAACAGTTTATTATCCTGAATTAATGGACATCAGCGATAAAACATTGACCTAAAAACAATCTTCAATCCTTGAGATCAGACTACAGAAGAAACGAGCGCTTTATTCAACAGGATAATATACATCCGTCTCCCATTTCATGGTGTCTTTCTCCATTCCGGGATCGGTTATGTAAACTTCCCATGGAGCGCCGGTCATTTTTTTGTTGTGTGTTCCAATATATTCATGAATGAGTGTATGTGCCTCGGCGGTTTTTTCATAAGGCCCAAAAAATCTAACCATCAAAGCATTTCCTTCTTTCACCACACCTGGCTGTACTTTTCCATCCGCTTTACCTGGCTTATTCACTGCAACGGCAGCATCAAAATCAAATGAAGTAGAGCTTTCAGAATAATAAAAGGCAAAAGGAGCTCCTGCCATTTCCAGATTTTGCTTTTTCATTGCTTCTCCGATGATCCCATAATTTTGTCCCAGTTTCATTCCAATAGTTGCAACAGTTGCTGTATCACGAATGGCAAGATAATGCATTTCTGAAATTTTAACTTCATCTACTTTCATGCCTGTACCATTGGTGGCAGGCATGCTTTCTACCACTGTCTTTAATTTAGCAAGCCCCCTTTCAAAATCCTTGCCCACCATTCCATCCATGAACTTACCCAAAATTCTAAGAAGAGGATTGAATCCCATTTCCATATCAAGACTCCAGGTTACTTTAGTTCCTTTATCGGAAGGATCAAAATGAAACTCCGCTTTCGCTGTATCAGTACCCATGAAAACATAATCCTGTTTAATCACTTGAGGGGAATTCATTTCAGTAATAATCATACTGCCTTGTCCAACATCCTTATTTGAACTATTCCATTTGAGAATTGCGCCGACACCTGAATGCGGACCTTCGAAAGTATATTGAGCAGTTGTATCAAGCTCATACCATGGCGACCAATTGTTCCAGTTGTCGAAATTCCCGGTATATGAAAACAGAGTATTGGGATCTGAATTAATCACCAAGGATCGCTCGACATGTACATGCCTGGAAAGCAATAATCCAATACCGGCAATTACGAGGAGAAGAACAGCAAGAATAAGCAGAATTCGTTTTACGATTTTCATCAGAATGGAATTACAATTAGTTATTTTTTGATTGAAAAAATCCGGCAAAGGAATTTTTAAGGAATTCTAATGCCGGATTTTAAAATTTCTTTTAGAAAACTATTTTATTGAATCATTCACTGTTACCGGCTCTACTACCGCAGGCGCAATTGGATTTTCCTCCGCTACTTTTTTGAGATCGGTGAGCCCTTGCATGAAAATATCTCCAAGCATTTTATCCATCATCACACCCATCAGACGGAAGAAAGGATTATTACCAAGGTTTGAATCAATTGCCCAGGTAACCTTAGTGTTTTCTCCTTCAGGTTCCATTTTAAAATAGGCATGAGATTCAGACATTCCTTCAAATTCAAGTTTTGATTTAACAAGTGAGTAAGGTGTACTTTCTTCAATCGTGAGTTTTCCTTTTCCGACATTGGAATTGGTACTTTCCCATGTATAATAGGCACCTAAACCAGCGCTATTATCACTGAAAACCATTTTGCTGTTGGGGTCCATTTTAAACCAGGGAGACCATGAATTCCATTTCTTCAAATCGTTGACCTGAGCAAACACAGCATCAGCTTTTGCATTGACAACAATTGAACGTTCAATATGACGGGCTGAAGGCATAAGAAAACCAACGATAACCAATGCAACCACAAGAATAACAATGACAAGAACTATGTTTTTTAGGATTTTCATATAGCTGAATAAAAGGGTTTGATTTGCGAATCTAAAAAAGATACACTTAAAACCAAACTATTCCTATATGATTCCCGGAAGAGAACAGGAAAACATAATCCAAGTCTTATCGGATAGAATTCCCTTTATTTAAGGATTGAAAGTTCCGGAATTGATTTTTTGTAAAAAAATTAACAAAGGGCTGAAAAATGAAGAAGAAACAGGAGACTCAAATTTTTATTTCTTCTTCATTTTTATTGAAATAATGATATTCCATGATATGGTATGCATTATTTGCGGCAACTTTCAATTTCACTTTGTATTTCTTTCTCCATTTGTGTGTGACGGAAGAATAAAATAAACCTTTGTTGAGGTAAGCTTCAATATAAGGATGTACAAAAAGAGTCAGTTGTTTCTCATTTTGTTCCTGCACAAAATACCTCAGGTTATTTTCTATTTCATCCATGAGCAGGATACTCGCTTTTATTTCACCGGTACCATCACATGCAGGACATTTCTCTACGGTAACGATATTGGTTTCCGGTCTTACACGCTGACGAGTGATCTGAATCAGTCCGAATTTACTTGGAGGCAGGATCGTGTGTTTCGCGCGATCACGTTTCATTTCCGTACGCAGCTTTTCAAACAGCGCTTTCCGGTTTAATGGATTGTGCATGTCGATAAAATCGACAACAATAATTCCGCCCATATCACGCATGCGCAGCAGGCGCGCTACTTCGACGGCAGCATCCATGTTCACTTGCAGGGCATTGTGTTCCTGACTGGAATCACCATCGGATTTCACGCGTCCTCCGCTATTGACATCGATGACATGCATTGCTTCCGTGTGTTCTACAATCAGGTAGGAACCATTGGCCATGGTTACCGTTTTTCCAAAACTGGATTTGATTTGTTTATCAATTCCGAAGTGTTCGAAAATCGGGAGCTTGCCTTTGTACAGTTTTACGATGTCCGTCTGTTCAGGAGCGATCCCGTTGATATAGGATTTGATTTCCTCGGCCAAAGCAGCATCGTTCACATGAATACTGGCGAAATTTGGATTCAGCAGGTCACGAAGAATGGTTGAAGTACGGTTCAGTTCACCGAGGATTTTTGTCGGCGGCTTGGAGGTGATCAGCAGATCAAATGTTGTCTTCCATTTAGCTACAAGATCCTGAATGTCTTTATCCAGTTCGGCTACCTTTTTACCTTCAGCAACTGTTCTGACGATGAGTCCAAAACCTTTCGGCTTGATACTCATGGCAAGTCTCTTCAGTCTTTGTCTTTCTTCAGCGCTTTTAATTTTCTGTGAAATAGATACCATTTCAGAAAATGGCACGAGAACAACAAATCTACCTGCAAGGGAAAGTTCGGAAGTAATCCTGGGGCCTTTCGATGAAATAGGTTCTTTGGCAACCTGAACAAGTACCCATTGATTGGGTGACAGAACCTGAGTAATTTTACCACCTTTATTAATATCAGCTTCAAGCTGAAAATTGGTCAGCAAGGGATCCGGAGCTTTTCCGGTTGTGGTAAGCTTAATGAGTTTATTCAGGGATTGTACCTGAGGGCCGAGGTCGAGATAATGCAAAAAGGCGTCCTTCTCGTGACCTACATCCACGAAAGCGGCATTCAGACTCTGGATCAGCTTTTTCACACGACCGAGATAAATATCTCCGACCTGAAAACCCTGATCTTTCTTTTCACTGTTTAATTCAACCAGGCGCTTGTCTTCAAGCATCGCGATCGTTACTTCGCCGGCTGTTGAATTGATTACTAATTCGTTGTTCAAAAAAAAGATGTTTTGAAACACCTCATCCCACCATCATAACGGAGATGCGAAAAACACAGAACAGGATTGTGCACAATTGGAGCTGTTACGGCAGGCGACGCATCGCAAGCCACGAAATGTGATTCGAAAAGCCAATCTGCAGATTTTTAAATATTCTGCTTGCACAAACGGAAAAAGGGGAGGGCATCCGAAGATGCCCACGCCTTACCGGTTTTTCTTTTTATGTCTGTTCTTTCTAAGACGCTTCTTACGCTTGTGCGTCGCCATCTTATGTCTTTTTCTTTTCTTACCGCTTGGCATGGTTAAAGTGTTTAGTGGTTATTGATTTGACTAATTAAACTATTTACTTCTTCAATAAGTTGCGGATCTGAGCTTTCCTTTTTTACCTGTTCAAGATTGAGAAGGGCTTTCTCATTATTTCCGAGTTTCATATACGTTTGGCCCAGAATGTAACGGGCTTCTAATCTTTTCGGGTTGATGCTCAGAACTTTTTCAAAACGCTCCGCTGCTTTTTCCATTTGCCCGGAGCGGACCGACAAAATCCCAAGATTAAACTGAGCATTTTCGTGTTCAGGATTTTCTTTCACCACTTCCCGCAGCATCAGAATTCCCTGCATCGGATTACCGGTTCCTTCAGCATAACAGACGCCAAGGTCAGTTTTAGCATCCAGGTTTCCCGGGTTGAGTTCAAGCACCTTGTTATAGCTTTCAACGGCTTTCCCAACCATTATACTCCGCAGTGTACTATCGCCGGATGTTTTAAAAGCATCGAAGTATCTGTAGGCTGCGTTTATCCAGTTCTTTTCACCTGGTTTCAGCAATGCAATCTGCTCAAAATAATGAGAAGATACTACCGGAAACTGAGCAATGTCCCAAAGTTTCCCCAGTGAATCAAGCAATACGAGGTTTGTGCTATCCTTTGATAAAGATGCTTCTACCTGCCTGATGGGTTCTAGCTCCTGGCGTTTCAATTGGTTTTTTGCCTGGGTCAACAGACCTTCGAAGGAGAATGCAGAAGGGCTTGCATTTGCCTTTTCTCCAACAGATTTTTGCTCCCGTGGAGCAAAATAAAGTATCGCAGAGAGGAGAATCGCACCGGCGACGAACAACACTTGCTTGTTACCGATTCGCATCACAAATTAATCGATAGCCTCTGTTGTCTGATTCTTTTTGATTTTAGCATTCTTCACTTTGTTAGCGAAGGTCTTAGCCGGTTTGAAAGCCGGAATGTTATGCTCAGGGATGATGATCGTTGTGTTCTTGGAAATAATACGGCCTAATTTCTGTGCTCTCTTTTTAACAATAAAAGAACCGAATCCACGCAGGTAAACATTTTCTCCATCTGCCATAGTGTTCTTGATCACTTTCATGGCTGCTTCAACAGCTTGCAAGGCAACAGTTTTTTCGATTCCGGTCTTAGTCGAGATTTCGGCAACTAATTCTGCTTTTGTCATTTCTTTGAGTATTAATGTATTGAATATTAGGGCGGCAAAGATAAGCGTTCAAGTGAAATAGAAAAACCTTAAAAATCAATTTTTTCTGAAGTTTGGCCAAATCCGGAAAGATTCCAGCCGAATCCTGCTTAAAAGCATTAATTTCAAGGCTTTTCATGAATTTTTCTCAAAGAAAAAATATCAACAATTATTTTAGCCACTATTCTGAATTTCCAAAAAGTCGTTTTTTAAGCTATTTTGGCATGTTGCTTATTCGGTAAATTTTGATGGTTTTGGTCTGAACATCGGTTTAATAAACCTATTAGCCTCTGATTCATTAAATGGAATACTGGACAGAGCTGATCCGGGGATTAAGATCATGCAGAACAATCTTACCTTCGTAACCATTCAAATTCAGATGATGAAATAGCGGTTTGATCAACCATCAACCAACCATATCATAGAATTCAATCCTGCAAATAAGCCGGATAGCATTAAACGACTGATTATACAATATTGAACAGAATGACATTCGGGAGGGCATTGCTCAGTTGGTACAAAAAAAATAAGCGTGATCTTCCCTGGAGAAATACACGTGACCCATATTTCATCTGGCTGAGTGAAATTATTTTGCAACAAACCCGCGTTGAACAAGGCTTGAATTATTATCTCCGTTTTACAGAGAAATACCCTACCGTTTTTTCACTTGCAAAAGCTCCCCAGGATGAAGTTCTCAAGCTCTGGCAGGGACTCGGGTATTATTCCAGAGCCAGAAATCTGCATGCCGCCGCTGCAATGATTGTTGAGCAATACAATGGGAAATTCCCGGCGGATTTCAATAAACTTCGAACACTTAAAGGAGTAG
>CAYMMN010000095.1:0-10389 GCA_964391495.1 uncultured Flavobacteriales bacterium
AACGAAATAATTAATTAATTTAGACAAAATGTTGCGTTAGAAACTTGATCGGAATGAATGAAAAAATATCTCGTAACAATTCTAGCTCTATTGATTTATAAATCAGTTTTTGGGCAAGTAAATGACAGCATACCTCCAGCAGTCGAACTGAAATTTAATACGCCAAAAAATTATTCTGGAATTTTGTATCGTTTTCCAGAGAATATTTCAAATCTTATTAATTCAAAATTAGAGAGTAGTAAAAATGATGCATTTAATTTCATAAGAATTGGATCATCATCTGATACTATTATATTAACAATTTATAGTATTGGCAAAATTGAAAAAAGTGTTGCCAGATCAAATAGACATTATTATTATAAAAACAAGTTGATACCAATTGTCTTTGACATTGATTTTATTTTTTCAGATTTTAACTTCGCAATCACCGATGGAGCTTGGCAGATTAAATTTATTAAAGCACAATGGCATGACTCATTCACTAAGATTCTTAAAATTGAGTAGTAATTCCGGAATGTTTTATTTTATATATCCGCGGTATTCACAGATATTTACACTTTGAGGTGTAGTTAATATGGTCAATTGGAAAAGCTGATACAGAAAATCGAAATAAAACCAGAGCTAAAAGTAAGAAAAGAGATTACCAAGAGGTACTAATGCTATCATTGAAAGAGGTGTCTCTACAAGCAGATAAATCTATTTTTTTTGAATTAGCTGAATTTAAATGAGGGGACCTGTAAAAACGTATTTTATACCGCTTACACTTCAATTTGCGAAGCGGCATAACCAATTCTAATGCAGGTTATTCATCCATTATTTTCGGAAGCTTGTATAATATTGGTACAAGTGCTGTTTTTACTCCAGCCGAATTAATGTTTTATCAATTTCATCACGCAGCTTTGGAGATACCTTTGTTTCATCGGCAAATCTTTTCCATTGGGATACGGTATCATTGATTTCCCGGATCACCGCTTCCGCTTTTTTGTTCTTGATGGATTTGCCGATAATTAATAAATCTTCCATGGTGATATTGTTGCGTTTGCCGTTCACACTCAACGCATGTTGACTTACCCATTTGTGATTGGGTTGATAGGCATGACATAGGTCGTATGCCGGAGCCAACTCCCATTTGTCATCCTTTCGGAGTCTGAAAGAAAAGTTCTTCGTATGGTCATCGCAATTTCGGGCCAGCACATTAAATACCATTCTTCTGAACATTTGCTCCGCGGCAGAATAGGATAATTTTAGCTCCCGCATGGTTTGAAAAAGCTGCTCATAGCTGAAACTGGTTACGGCGTTGTAGTCAAAATGCTTTAGCGCACAAAATGTTTGTATGTGGTGTTTGATGGATCCTTCATCACGGTCAAAACGTCTGGTCATAAAATGAGCCCTGCCATTTTCTTCCAACAATCGGGAGGGCATCATTTCAATCCGGCATGCAATCGCCATGTTGTAGTAAGCCATCTCCACTCTTCCGTAACCATGGCTTGTACCTAATTGCACATCACTGACACCGTCCAGTTTAATCAGCCAGTGTTCAAAACCTTTAGAGGTAGTGGTTTGTCCCGATTTTACTTCTCCTGTTTTTTCGTTGTATGCAATTACGGCTTTGGGTCTTGCTCCTCCTGCCGAGGTTCCGACCCTCAGAATTTCCATCATTGCCTGTTCCTCGTCCTTCTGAAGATTCGTCACGAATGTTTCTTTTTTTGAAAGCATCCTTTTGGCAATATCCACCAGACTTTCTATTTCTATCGAAAAGGGTCTTTTGCTTTCCTTCAATGTTACGGGTTCAAACTCCAGCGCGCCCATTCCTCTTGTGCCAATGAAACAAAGCAGTTCAACCGGGTTCATGCTATCCGGCGGGCGCCCCTGGCCGGCAAGCCACATATTGATCAGGTCATTTCCATACCTGTCGGGAAGAGCATCTGCCAACAATCCCGGCAGTCCTCTGAATGTATCTAATTCGCCTTCGCCCTTTTTTCTTAGTGATGGAAATTCAAATTTATTTTTTCCGGAGTGAATCGGCATTTGTAATGGCGCCAAATCCCAATTCAGGTTTTTGAATTTGGAATCGTATTCAAAAGCAGCCAGTCCGGTGACTTCGTTCCATGCCACAGCACCCACTAATTCACCCCATATTTTTACATATGCTGTATTCATATTTTACCAATCGCTTTTTTCACTTTCATTCGTTTTTTTACCGCGTGCTCGTTTTCTTTTCTCCTGTTCTATTTTTGCAAGAGCCAGCGGACTGATGGTTTCCTGCACAACAAAGCCTTCCATGATTTGCAATTGGTCCAATGCCCGTAACACCTGTATCAGACTTGCCAGGGTTACAGCCTCACCGCTTTCGAGTAAGCTTAGAGTGGAACGGCTGATACCGGCCTCAAGAGCCAGCGTTTCCTGGGTTTTGTTTTGCTCCAGTCGATGGTGTTTTACAAAAGCTCCAATGTACCCTGCCAATGCCATATCGCTCATGGAATACCAATTTCTGTATGACTTATCGCTCATAAACCGTCGTTTTAACCATTAATGAATGAATTATCATGTAAATATAAGGAATATTTTATAAAAAATCAACCATTGAATGAATTATCATACATTAATTGTTATTTTGTCATATAATGCATGATTTATCATGCAAATACTCTTCCAAAAGGCGACTACAAATGAAACAAGTAGTTTAGAATCTGAAATGACTTGAATACAATTTAACCAGACTGGAGATTGCGTCCAAACTAACCACCTCTTTTCGTATGAAACTAACCACCTCTTTTCACACCAAACTGACCACGTGATTCCACAGGAAACAAATCATATAACTTAAGCAGAAAATCTGAGTTCGGATGTGATCAGGGACCGGGTTATTCGGGACGCTCAACACCTGAAATTAAAGGGAGAATCCATGCGAAAAAAAAGATGTACCTTAGAATCTGATAAGACAGAAAAAATCTAATAAACCAACTGTCATCAGCAACCAAAATCTCATGTTTTCTTCTACTAATTATACGTGTAACATTAGGTGATCTGTTTGGTGTGAAAAGAGGTGGTCAGTTTGAACGAAATTTCCACCAAGTTCTGAAACCAGGCATAATAACTATTACCGTTCTTTGACTATTGTACTTTAATCACCTCATTAGTTGCTTTAATATCAGAAAAATTTGATGTGGATATTTGAGTATAAGAATTAGCTTGTGTTTCGATAATTCTAACGGTTAATGTTGCATTATCTGGTAATGATTGATATTTGTTGAGCGTTTCTTTTGTAGGTGTTAGTGTATAGGTACAATCATCTATCCATTTTACTATGAAAGTTGTACTATCCTTTTTCCCTTCTGTAATTTCAGATTGCCTTGCTCCGTTTCGTTCTATAAAAGAAGTTCCTGTTTCGCTATCAATTATTTTAAATGACCCGTTTTTAAATCTATTACACTCTAAATTTTGTCCATACAAATATGAACTTAAAGTCATAATAATAAACAAGAAAAAACAATTTAATTTCATTTAAAAATATTTATTATGAACTACAATATACTTTGTTGCGCTATTTTAATATTGGCACCATACTTACTTATTAAATATAAAACTTACACCTTACCAATAAGATTAACATTCGTTACAATGTCTCAACTCCTAATTATGGGTATTGTGGCTATTCTAACATTAATAAGTTACAATTTATCGTTATCTTCTTTTCTGTTTTTACTGGGGATTACTACTTCTGTTTTTGTTTCAATTAACATTATTATAATACTTGGGTTGTGGCTTTACAAAAAAATTAAATAGCCTTTATTTGCACTCTTCATTGCTTTCCGTACAACTACCTGACTGTAAATCTTCATTTACAACCTTTTTCCCATCACCCGCTTTTGCATCTTGAATAAATATTTCTTTCTTCACTGTTTTACTTTGAACATCACCATTTATGAAAGATTGAACATTGTTTAACACCTGCTTCCATTGGGCGGTTTGAGCAGTTCTACCAAAACCGATAATATCAGCCCCTACATTATTTGTAGTTATATTATGAATAGTAAAATCAATTACTCCTGTTTCAGGATTAAATGTTCCTGAAAATTCAATTGTACCAGCATCCGTGTGACCATATAAAGTTGCTGCTTTAATTGTAAAACTATTTTCAGTTACTTGAACATCTGTAAATCTCACATAATCTTTAAATACTCCTCCAAGAATATCAATATCCATATGGTCGCCAACCGCTAATTGATTATCTCCATCATTAGGATTTTCCATAGGCTTATAATTTGCCCAGGAATTATTTGGATTATGAATTATGCCAGGGTCTGTAGTGTAGGCAGTTTTTAGATTATTAAATGCCTCCTTATTACTTTTTGTTTGGAGATTATATGTAGCATCAACAATAGGACCTGAACCATGTGAAGTAGAAATTACATTTAGAGCTGTTACACCTTTGCTTTCTACAATTTTTCTCATCATGTATTGCTCCCATTCTTTACCTTCTAAATCTACACCATCAACAGGTCTATTTGCTGCAAGAGAATAAGGAGTCCAAAAAGGATATTTACTTGTTAGTGGGTCAACGCTTAAAAATCTTCCTAAACGTGGGTCATATATTCTAAATTTAAATTCTAAACTATTTCCACTACCTTTTAATTCATCATCCTTTTCTTGCCCGTTAAATCCGAATCTACGGCCTTTTCCTGCAGGATATGACCTATTATCCATCCCCATCCCAAAGGGATAGTAATCCGTCGCACTAACAATCTCCGGTTGGAAATAAGAAATTGAACCGCTGCCGCTGCTGCTGTAAGGAAGTTTACGATCAGATATAACTGACAAGACATTACCCAGGTGATTCGTTAACTCATATTGTTTGAGTCCGGCGATACTGAGACTGTAAGGCGAATTGCACAGGTTTACAGGTATACTCAATTCAACAGAATCCTTACGAATACCCAAACGGCTACTACCGTAGAGATGCTGCTCACGCATAGCGAAGGATGGTGTACTTGCTGTATCTGTAAACGTATACGTACTCATGATATTGCCCTGTGCGTCGCGAACATAGTACGTGCTATATGCCAGTTGTCCACCAGGTTTATAGACGTGTTTTGCTATCCGGTTACCGGATGGATCATAATCGAATGCAAGACCTTCTTTAGTACTTCCGGAACTGCGCAGGATCCCTTTCATCTTTCCATTCACTCCCCAGTATACATAGGTCAAGCTGCACCAATTTGCATCGTTACAAATTAGACTGTTCCCACGATCAATTTTGTATTGTATCAATATTAATTCAGAACAATAATCTTTTGAGTATAAAACCCTGTCGTCATTTGGATTTTCAATATATACACTCCTGCATCCAATGCCGGTAATTGGACTTGTTGGTTTATGTTTCCTTGATAGGCTAATTGGCCTGTGTCATTAAAAAGCTGGACTTCTCCATCTGAACACCCATCAGGAAATGTGAGTGTAGAAGATGTCTGGTTATAAGTTACGAGGAAGGATACTTGTGACAGAGAAGAAATGTTAGTGGGATCAAATAAATAGATATCAGAGGTTTTCCTACAGCTGTCCGCATTGAATTCAATCAGGTAATAAAACCCTTCAGTTGGAGAATAGATTGTATCTGTCGTACCCAGGTTTAACCACCCCGAACTACCGTAAGTAGAAAAATACCAAGTCTGATCTGTACCATCAGATGTATATAGCATATTATTACCTGCATGTATATCGGCGAATGGAGATTCAGAATTTCTTATATGTAGAATTACCGAAGCAAATTCACAACCATACCTGTATCCAATATAAGAATAGAATCCGGTGTCGGGCAATGGATTGGTAAATCCAGTCCTCATGCTCCTTAATAAAACAGTATCTTGAAATTCATGTACACTGTCCACCTGCGAGGAGTAAAAATAAATGAAGCCCGGAAATGGCGGACAGTTAATTAAATGGTTTCCTGTGTCCACTCGAAGTGAAAGGGAATTCCCGGCCGATCGAATCGAATATGTTTCCGAATGATGACATCCCATCGAATCGAATTGAAGTGTGAGGGTTCCATTTGTAATAGCGGGGTCATACCAGATTCGGAAATAACCTGTAGTATCAGTATCATGAACAGTCGAATTACTCCATGTCCATATTGCATTTTGAATCGTACTGTAATAGTCTACTGTATCGTAATCGCAACCATGAACATAACCAAGTAAGTTTGCGGATGTATCCACTAGTAACGGAAGTGGCAGTTCATAGCGGTTAAAAATAACTGTATAAGCCGAATTCGAACAATGAGGTGACGCAGGATCAATGTAGAATACAGATATGCTGTCCCCGGCGTGTCCATTGTAAAACATGGATGTACTATCTACCAATATTCCATGATTATACCAACGCGATCCGACATTATTGGTAGAAATATGTAAAACCCCTCCCGGACAAATATCCTGATGAGTTGAAATATTACCCTGCAAAACAACGGTGGGTGCAGAATGTGTGACATTGAAACTAAATATTGAATCCGAATGGCATTGTGGAAGATCAACAGTAATTTGAAGGTTGTATGTTCCTGTTTGTGGAAAATTTAGAATCGCTGTATCGACATTGCTGATGATGTTGGAATTAAGTGACCATTGGTAGGATGCATTAAAGCCATTGGTGCTGAAAACTGAAACATAATTATTCAGAGTACAATAATCACCGGCTGTAATGATTGGAATTCCAATATCCTTGCAGTCAACCCTTCGGAACAGGCATGGCTCTGTTAGTATTGCCGGGTTTTGATCAAAAATTATACTCGCAGTATTTGTAACAAAATAATTGTGCGTGTTACTTGGTTGCAACCGAACTGAAAATTTTAAGAAACCCATACTTCCCAATTGATCGACTGTACTGTCAGGTAGATAAATATTCTCAAAGGTTGCGGTAAGATGTCCATTAAAATCAATACTAATGTCCACCGGATCACTTGCTGCTATCAATTTTACAGTAGTGGGGTCAAATCGTACATCGAGATTGTCCTGGATTCGAACGTCTCTTGCTGTATCATTCCCGGTATTTTGAAAATTTACCTGATATTCAATGTAATCATCGAAAAGGTTTACGGTATCGCGTACGCCAATTTGTGAACTCAGCGGTATGATTAACTTTTCGTTAGGATCAAAAGAACAGGTCAGAACTGCCGGCAAAGTATCAACTACACTCACGCTATCATTCCCCTGAATTGAAGTAAGAATGGAAATAAAATAGAGAGTGTCCCCACTAAATTGTGGACCGGGCATCATCACGTCAATAGTCAGGTTTTCAGTTTCAAAAGCAGATGCTGAATAATTCCAATGGTATTGATTTCCGTTTACTGAAGATGGTGGAAGTGAAGAGGCCAGATAAGATACTGTCGCCGGTAACGACAATTCCAATCTGTAATTACTTGCAATCGGAGATAGGTTCACGGTATTCAGCCAAACTCGTGCCGACTCCAGGCAACGATGTTGGCTGAGTGAAGCATCTAACATAGCCTGATGGATTCCTCCTGGCGCTCGAAACCCAATGCTCACTGAATCTACTGATGTTGTAGAAGAAATAGTGGCTGAATCAGGATAGGGATTCGTTGTAAAACTAAATGAACCATTAAAAGGGCTTGCAGATTCTATATAATACGTTCCAAAAGCGCTTCCTGTCTTCATGCTAAATCTTCCTGTGGCGTTTGTAGAAGCAAAGACGGCAGATGGATTGGTTTTCACGGGAAAATTTTCAACATCCATTTCTCCGGGATCTTGTATGCCATTTCCATTGTTATCATAAAATACATTTCCAATGATCCTGCTGCTGCTGAAAGTTGTGTTCTCTAAAACGATGTTGGTATTCGGTATCAATAAGTCGGTATCACCATCAGCATCATAATCTACCTGATATGGATTGTTTCCGGAGATGGGTTGGGACGGATTCAGTACCCCCTGCCCAAATCCAGTTCCGGTGTTTTCTAACACTTTTATAAAACTTTCATCATAATAAAAAGCAACAAGGTCCTCAGAGCCATCAGCATTTGCATCTGTGGTCACACATTGACTGAAAGTATCCTGAAGGGCAAGATTGATATTCCAGCCATACCCTGTTGAATTGCTAGGATAGTAATAATGGGTGCCATTCAGAGCAGTCATTATCAAATCCGGTCTTCCATCGCCGGTGATTTCGGCACAACCGGACAAATAATCCAAAGAACTATTACCCATTAATTGTTCAAAGACGGTGTTAAAAGATAAATTTCCCTGATTAAACAGAACACCCACTCGTCCTCCAGTCCCTATAACTCCATTGCCATAATAAAATGCTACGTCTTTAAGATTATCTTGATTCAGCTCTTTCGCATATATAAGCAACTGCCCTGAAGGACTATATGGTGCATGCGAATAGATTGTACCCTGAGATGTTATTGTCCCATTAAAATTCTGAAACAACTGCAGCTTAAAGTAATTACTGTTATTCGTATTAAAACAAATAAGATCATTATATCCATCATTATTAAAATCAACATCTACCCCATAACTATAATTACCATTCATAATTGCTCCTGCTTGTAAAGTGAATTGGAGGTTCCCGTCATTATGAAAAATGTAATAATAATTTGAACTTGTATGAAGGGAAGCAATCAGATCGGGTAACCCGTCATTATCTACATCCATAATGTAAAATGGAAGCATGTAATCATTGAATAAAACCCTTTCTGAATAATGACCGGTACCATCATTGACTGCCATCATCATTCTTCCGGGAGAAAGAAAAATAAAATCCAGATCGCCGTCTCCATCAAAATCACGCAACGGATTATTTGCGCCTGTGTTAATCAAGTAAACAGGATTCCATCGCACTTGTTTCGTGGAAAAAGATGTTCCAGAAGAGAAATTTTCAGAATACACAGACGTATTGCCATTGAAATAATATTCATCCAGGTTCCACCAAAGCTCCATAATATTGTCGTGATTTGAATCCATGGCGATAATGAAAGGATTATAATAGTCGGGCTGTGCTAAGATGTCTGCTCTGGTTATGGTTAAGCCCGGATATACAAAAAAAACACTATTTCCAATTATAAAATCATCATACCCATTTCCGTCAACGTCTTTGAAATCAGAAAATCCACGATAAGAGGATAGTACCGGATTTCCTACTTCCTGAAAATGAAAATTGGCCGTGTAGAACTGATCGTATTGCCAGCCTGTCGTTTTCCCGGCAATATACATTTCCCAGTCTGTTGTCATTAATATTTCAGGGATGCCGTCGATGTTCAAATCTTTCACTGCGAGACAGTAATGATTCCCATTGATATTACTGAAGTTGACGGTATCGGCTATGGAATAATTAAAAGAACCAAGGTTTTGATAGATGATTGCATATTGCCCATTAATGTTTACAACATCCATTAAATTATCATTATTGAAATCGCCAAAGGTAAATGGTTCCGTACCAACATTGAGTGCAGTATTCTGAGATGTTGCCAAAAAACTTCCTGAATTGTTCAATACAATTTTTAGTATCCCGGAATCTACGAAGTATACATCCGGGTATTGATCCCCATTTAAATCAGTCATACCATAATTAATTTGAACAGTAATGGGAACAGATGTTCTAAGTGTTGCTGAAGGCAAAAAACCGGCTCCCGAATTATTAATCATGATATGTAAAGAGTCTCCATCATATTGTGAGGAATATACCAAGTCCATCCAACTATCGTGGTTCCAATCCACAATAAAATATTGCCCTTTCGCTGTTGGATATTTAACAGGGATTGAATCGATTAATCCGTTTGTGTTTGGATAAACAATCAAATCTCCAGTTAACTGATCCGTGCTTACTAATTCAGGAAAACCATCGTGTTGAAAGTCTGCCGTTCCAAATAGATAATTTGGTGCCGGGTTTATCGGTATGGGTAGATTTCGAGTGACGTAGCTGCTCTGACCAAAGACAATGGAATTAAATAATAAAAGGATTAATGTAATTTTTTTCATGGCTGGTAATTAATTGGGAAAATATCCCTTTAATAAAAATGAAATTTTATTGCCTCTGAGATTTCTAAAAATAAATCCTATAATAATTTATATTCCGCTAGCTATTATTTAAAAATATAGAAAATAATTTACCTTCTGTAAATTTAACACAAATAAAAAAGCAAGGTTTATCGGAAAACCATTGATTCCACCTCCTAAACAAATAAGTAATTCAATTTCTGAATGCTTTTGGATATTCATTGCATCTTTCTCCGCATCGCACAAAAAAAAGAGTCAGTTTCAGTTTCCGTACGAGTGATCAGAATTTTCTGAAAACACGCTCTGAAACCAAGAGCGTCTCTGTAAAGTGGAGAGGGTGAGATTATTTGTATAATCTCTTTGATGGAGATTCTGATAAATAACA
>CAYMMN010000096.1:0-7325 GCA_964391495.1 uncultured Flavobacteriales bacterium
CTGAAACAGCCGCTTTCTTTGAGCATCCTGATCACTTCTTCGTTCATCCTGTCGGCCCGGGTAATGCATTCGTAACGAATTTCTAACCCTGTTTTTACAACCTCATTTCGAAATTCCTCCAGCCATTTGTGACTGATGCTGAATACATCATCCACAAACCAAATCGTATCGAATGCATAAGTTTTCCGGAGAATTTTTAATTCTTCAACGACCTTAACCGGACTTCTGCGTCTGTAACTTTGTCCGTAAACAGCTCGGCTGCACCATTTGCAGGTATACGGGCAACCGCGCATGGTGCTCACTGAAATAGCGCTGGCTCCATGCTTTGAACTCCAGGCTTCAAAGTAATTTTCCAGACGGATCTTTTTTCGATTTGGGAAAGGCAATTGATCCATGTCTTTTAGCAGCGCTCTGCCTGGTGTTATGATCAGCGAATTGTCACTTTTCAAAAACGCGATTCCCGGAATTTCTTCAAGTTTCAATTTCTCATCACCTCTGGTATTTTCATCCACTGAAAAAAGCCTGACCAACTCAAGCATTGTTTCTTCCCCTTCTCCAAGAACAAGGGCATCAGCGCCATATTTCAGGAAATTTTCCGCATGGTTTTTTACTTCAGGGCCTCCGAGAATTACCCTGCACTTTTTTAATGAAGGCTGTTCCTTTACAAAACGAATGAGACGCAGAACATTGATCTTGGTCATCAGGTTGGTGTAAATACCAAGGATTCGGGGCTGCATCTTTAGAATCTCAGCACACAATTTTTCGAAGGAAGAAAAAGTAGAATCGAAAACATCATTTTCAAAACCATGTTCCTCCAGGTACGCTGAAATATAAAGGATACCCAATGGAGAATAAGGTTTCATAATTTCCTTTTCCCTGGGATCTTCGTTGAGAAAATATGCGTGTGTAAGTAAGATGGATGACATGCTGTGTACCAATGACCGAATGTACGAATCCCTGGATATTATTCTGAAGAATTGATTCAGCTACAGAAGTGATTCGGAAGATTCTGCTTCTGTTGTTTATTTTCCTTTCATTATCTACTTCCTTGTGAAATGAATGAGGTAATGATCCGCATAATCCGCGCCTGACGAAAATCTGCCAAAAATCTTTTCAGCTGATTTGAGCATTTTTAAAAGCCATGGGTGTTTTGTGAAAAATGGATCCAGATAGGAGGGTGGGAGAAACAATCCGATCGGAATTACACATGTAAAATTCCAGCTTTCTGAAAAATGATTCTGAATCTCTTTCGGTGAATAGTAATATGTCTTCTGATGGGTCGTCCCCACATTGGCATTCACCCCGGTACGAATCTTTCTGCGATTTATCGCTGATATTTTTCCCTTTAGAAAGAAATAGATCTTTTCCCATAAACACTTTCTGCCCATGATAACTAAAATCAAATTCCCGCCAGGATTTGACATAGATTTCAATTCCGAACTCAGGTTTTGAACCTGATCATCACTCAGGCAATTGAGTCCTCCAAAATTTGAGAAAATCAAATCAAATTGACGGCGCGGAAGTTTATTTCGGATCTCAAGCATATCCGTTGCCCAAAAATCGATTGTGCTGATTTTTTTCTCTTTACTTTTTTCAATTGCGATTCGAATCATCTCGGAAGATAAATCGGTCGCGACCACTGTTTGAAACCGACCGGCAAGGTAAATGGCATCTTCGCCTGTCCCGCAATTGATCTCTAAAGCAGAAACGTCCTTGCTCTTGAGATTTAATTTGTCGAGATAATGCCACACTCGCTCACGTTGGTATTTACCTGTCTGCGTGAAGGTGAATGTCTCATCGTATTTATGAGCGATGGTATCGAAAGAGCTTGTCATTTACACGAAGAAAGGTATGGATTGACCAGGAAGAACCTGAACTTTACTCTTTGTACTTCTTTAATTTTTGTTTTTGTACAAAAGTTCCTGTCGCATGTACCGGAATGGCTACGATTCTTTTCAATTGTTGAAGGGAAATATTTACAGGATTGCTCATTAGGTTTTTAAATTCGCTGAATCCCTGTCGTGTACGGTAGGTCCTGTGAACATAACGCTGTAATTCTTTATAGAAAGAAGAAGGATGAGAATTCCGGAACATCATGGCGAGCTCATCACTGTCAGTCCAGTTCGCTTTTTCTTTCAAATCCATTTTGACATTTTCATAAAATTTAGTTCCCGGCAATGGATAGCTTACGGAAATACCAATATCATCCGGCATGAGTTCATTCACCATTTGAATGGTTGCCTGAATGTCCTGATCAGTCTCTCCGGGATATCCAAACTGTAAGAAGAATGCAGGTTTAATTCCCTTCTTTTTCATCAGACGTGTCGCTTCATAAATCTGCTCAACACGGGTTCCTTTATCCATCGCATCCAGTACTTTTTGCGATCCGCTTTCAGCGCCAACCCAAACGGATTCGCAACCGGCCCTTGCCAAAGCTGCTATGTTCTCTTCTTCAAGTAGTAAATCCACTCTGGACTGGATTTTAAACCGAAGCTTCAATTTTTCTTTTTCGACCAATTCCGCGAATCGATTGATCCATCCGGGTTTTAGCCCGAAGATATCATCCGTCATCCAAAAATGTGTAGCACCAAATTCACGCATTAGGAATTTGATCTCTTCAATGACCCATTCCGGACTATGCACATTGTATCTGTTGCCATAGATTGGTTTTGCACACCAGTTGCAATGGAAAGGACAACCACGGGTCGTACTGATGTTCATCGAAAAATACCCGTTTTGATTTATCCATCTTTGCTTATACTCTGAAAGTTGTATTAAATCCCAGGCGGGATGGGGAAGTTCATCAAGATTGCGCAATACTTCACGCTTTTTGTTTTTTATCACATGGCCTGACTCACTCTTGTAGATTAACCCTGGAATTTCAGCTACTTGATTAGCTGAAGCATTGAAAGTTTGCAGTAGCTCAAGTAAAGTTTGTTCTCCTTCTCCCGCGATGATAAAATCCGCGCCTGCATCGAGGTAAAGTTTACTTTGGTCCGTTGCATCACTTCCGGAAACAATTACTGAGATTCCTTTTTCTTTTGCGAAACGGATCATTTCAAATGCCGCTTCACGCATATTCGTGAGGCACATTTTCGTGAGGTAATTGAAGCCATCATCATAAATGATCAAAGCTTCAGGTGCATTCTCGTTCAAGACCTGAACGATCTCTTTTGTGTCAGGACTGAACATGGTATCGTAAAACCGAACATCAAATCCTTTTGCCCGAATAAGAGCGGCTGCATAGAGCGGAGCCAGGGGAGGATAAGGCTGCTGTAATTTCCATTGCTTCGGATCAAAGCGGAGAAAATAACTATGTGTAAAAAGTATCTTTTTCATTTCCGCAATGACAATTCAAATCGATGTTCGTAGTTCCCGATTTTTTCAGATAATTGCTGCAGTACTCTTTGCTGATAACCCAGAGGATGGTGTTTGGATTCATTTCGTCCATTCCGCAGGCGATGATCAAAGGTTGATTCATCAAAGTGGCTGAATTTCTTTTTCCAATGTCGGAGGGTCATTCGGTAAAATAGAATATCGAGCTGTTCGCCAAGTTTGCCGGAGAATAATTTCTCAAATACTTTTTTCAAAAAATACTTACGGTCCTTAATCAACCATTTTTCACAACGCACAGGGAAATTCGGATAATATTCATTTACCCAGGAGTTGCGGGCTATTAAAAACTGATACAGGTCGTAATTGTATGTAGGAATAATGGAGGTTAATTCAGTCGCGGAATACACGTTGCGTGACTTTAATTCGAGAGATTCCTCTGTTATAAAATAATTGACACAAAAATATTTCTTTGAATTCAGCAAGACCAATTTCTTAAACAAAACCAGAAATGTACGGGCTACCCACATCCTGCCAGGACTTGTAATGATGAAATAATCAATGTCTGAGTCTTTGTCCATGTAATATTTGGAGATTGATCCGGAAAGACTAATGGCTCTGACATATGGAAACCTTGCGATAATAGAGGAAAAGAATTTTGCCTTTTTAAGGGATTTGTTTGCAAGTTCTTCCCCTTGAATGCGGCGGATAATCACATCTGACTCACAATTGATAAAATAATATCCATCCTGTTGCCTGATGTATCCATTTTCAACCATTTGCTCGATTCGGATATTTACACATTCAGGTTCAGAAACCGGAATATCCAAACATTGGATGATCTCATCCATGCGTAAGGGGTGATTGAAAATTTCAAAATACAGCAGAGATCTCACAACCGATTTTTCGATTGCAGATAAAACAACTGCATTCCCCGGGGGTTGAGAAACAGAAGTAAAAGCCAGATTCATGTTTTCAAAGGTAATTCAATCTGATTAAGAATGAATTTTTCTCTGAAAATTAAGGAGAAGAGGAGTTTTAACCAATTGGTGACAAATCTGAACAATAAAAAAATTCAATTTGTTCAGGCATTTTAAAATCAGGCATCTAATGGTTTGATTCGAAAAATGAAATTCTTTTCAATGAGATTTCTGCGAGTGAGCTTCAGTTTCAGCTGCAAGCCATGATCCGCGGCAATTTTTTTGATTGTTTCGAGGTCACAGTCATCAGATAAGATCATGATGGATTCAGTCTCATTGTGCATGTAAGCACCGATGTTGCTGAACAGATTTTTATAATACTCAAAACTCTCTCCGCAATACCATGCATAATCTTCCGGAACGGAAATTTTTCCATTGTAATACGGAGGATTAATGACAATGATGTCGAATGTTTGTTTGTTGATGTTGTGAAAAAGGTCGGACTGAATCACCTCCAGACGGCCCTCATTCTGCTCAATGCGGCTGAGGTTACGGTCCCGGTTGATCCGGATATTCATAATTGAAGTATGATGAATATCGGTGGCAGTCACAAAACCTCCTTCGGTTGCGGCAATTACTGAAATGAGGCCGCTTCCGGCTCCCAATTCGAGAATTGTCTTGCGTTGTAAATTGACAAACTCAAGATAGTCCAGGAGGAATTTTGTGCTGTAAAATAAACCCGGATGAAAAACACCGGGAAGTACCGTTATTGGAATATTTCTGAAAGTATACGGACGTTCACGACCTGTGTACCACTTCACCAGGGGCTTATAAATTCTGTCCAGAATTTTCTTTTCAAAGGTACGAATGGGGTTTTTTCGCAACTGTCTTGTGTGTAAATTTTGCATCGAAAGGGAGGCGTTCTTGGCGATTAAATTCAGAATTAAGGCTAAAAATCAACCAAATCGCACTCTTTTGGGACTTTTTGTTGCTGAACCGGAAAAAATGGGCCCCGAACGGGAATAACACCCTCCTCGAAGAACCGGCACTTTCTGTAATAGCCGGCTTTTTCATCTCAGGTAGCACTTTTTGGTGCTTTTGGGTGCTTAGTGGTTAGAGCCTAGTGGTTAGTGCTTAGAGCTTAGTTATTCGTGGTAGTATTACAGAACTAAATTCATTTTCTTCCACACTCCACACTCCACACTCCACACTCCACACTCCACACTCCACACTCCACACCCCACACCCCACACCCCACACTCCACACTTGAACCCGAAACCCGGAACCTAAAACCCCTCCACCTCCGGCTGCCTGTACTTCCAGATCTTTTGCAAAGCTTTTATTTCAAATGGATAACTGTAAATTTCTTTTTTATACCGGAAACTGCTGAATGTTCTGATTGCTCTTGATTGAAATGAACTCAAACGTATATCTGAAACAGTTGGATAATACCCATTCAGGACAGTTTCAAAATTCCGGATATGATCAATCATTTCAGGTGTGAGCCAGGGTGTAAGAGGATTCTTCCTGAGATCAAAATTTTCCCAATGCGGACTAATCCATTCGTCAAGTGTTTGAGGGAATCTGAATCCTGAAGCCAGAACAGAATTGTACATCTCACTCCCTGGAGTCGGGACCGGACTATAGATATAAATAATGATTTCAGTTTGCGGGTTAATCTCTTTGATCTCCCTGATAAATGCGATGTCTTCCCGAATCTGTTTCCAGGCCTTTGCTTCGTTTTCAGCAGGAAATCCTAGTACAAATGAATATTCAGGAATAATATCAAACTGCCTGATCCGGGCGGCAAATTTTTTAATCTGAGATCCGGTTTGTGTTCCACCTTTGTCCATTTGTTTCAGCACCGCATCATTTCCGGTTTCCGCTCCGAAAAAAATCATTTTGCATCCGGCTTTTCGCATTAGCTCCAATGATGCATCACTGTATTTGTCAATAGTGTCAATCCTTCCTTCTCCCCACCAGATCATATTTTCCGGTTGAATCAGCCGGGAAAAATCCACGGTTCTTTTTTCAGAAACAAAAAAGTTATTGTCATGAAACTCGATGGCATTACCGCCATACTGCTCTTTCAGTAATTTGATATCACGATAAATATGCTCCGCAGATTTTCCTTTCCAACGTGCCTGGTAAATAGGAACAACCGCACAAAATGAACAGGTAAACGGGCATCCGATACTGGAATGGTAAGCGATTGTTTTTGTTCCGAGATATGTTTTGCCAAGATATTTCTGTACAGGATAAAAAGAATTCAATTTCTGATAAGGAAGCGGGGGAAGCGCATCCTGATCGTACAAATCATCTTTTTTCGTAATGATGAATGATCCTTTTAAATCGTTTTGTGTTTCATTATTTGGATCTCCTGGAGTTTTCTTTTTCGGGAAATTTCCTTTTCTGAAAATTATATTTCCAATACTTTCTGGCTGAATGGTTCCTTCTTCAACAGCTTTAATAATTTCAGGAAATGCATAATCTCCCGGGCCATTCACAACTACATCAACCAATCCTGAATCCAGAACGACCTGATATTGATTCGACGGAAAATATCCTCCCCAGATAATCACAACATCAGGAAATTCTTGCCTGATTTTTCGTGTCAGCGGAATTGCCTGTTTCAGTTGAGGACCCGGCATCACCGTACAACCAAAATAAGATACGTTTCCTCCCTTAAGATATTGCTGCAATTTTGGCCAGGGGTCCTCTTCGAGGTTTCCATCAACAATCATCCAGGGATATTTTCCATCAATAGATGCGGCAATCGAAAGAATGCTGTTGGGCAAACGAGGTTTTGACTTCGCTGCTCGTGGATTGAATAAAAGTACACTCGGCTGCAAGCTATTCATGGCTTGCTAAGGTACGAAAGCTTTATAGGAGAAAACAAAAGATTAATAAGAGGTTCGAGGTTAAATACCATGCCAGAGTATCGCCCCCGAAATCACCAACAACTAACAACTACCAACCAACAACCAATCAATTCAGATTCCCCCAAACATACTCTGCCAGGAAAAGTTTTTTCCAAAAATCACTCAGTTCCTCTCCATACATCTCCGCCA
>CAYMMN010000096.1:7425-10373 GCA_964391495.1 uncultured Flavobacteriales bacterium
GCCAGGAAAAGTTTTTTCCAAAAATCACTCAGTTCCTCTCCATACATCTCCGCCAGTTCCTCCTCGTAATTAAGTGTGATTTCTTTCAAGGTATTAAAAAGCATGTGTTCCAGATTGAACATCCTGGCCGGTGTTTCTTTCACCAGCTGATATTTTTCTAGTTCATCATTTACAATTTGCATAAATTCTGAAGCACTCACTTGCTCAGCGGAAAGCTGAGAATCTATATCAATGCTTTCGTCCTTTTCTTTGAGCTTTGTAAATGATTCTATCTGCACATCACAGAGGTGACGAATTATTTTTTCTTCGACAGGGCTGAGTTCTACCTTGAGCATGGTTTTCTTAAATAGGCAGCGAATGTAATTCAGAGAACTCAATCTTCGACATAAAATTATTAACCGTTATTCATTTTCAGGAACATGCTATTGGAAATTCATCCTACTTCCCTGAAATACACCTTAATGAAATGAAAACGAAAATATTCCAACATCGGACAGGAATATTCTGTGATTTTTGAATGTATTTTTGTAAAAGAATCAATGTGTGCTATTTTGATTCTATCAGGGAAAAAACTACAAATTATCAACGTCATTTCGGAATTCACCGAATAGATACAATGGACGTGAGCTTAACATTCCGGAAACAAAGTTTTTAATACCAGCCCCCGGATACATCTTAAAATGAACACCCTCTTTGATTAAAGCATCCCGATCATGCGAATCCAGATATCCTTTCCCTGCCTGAAAGTATAAATCAAAACCGAATTCCTTGAAGAAGAGTTTTTTCTGCAGCTGAATTTTTTGAGCCTTTTTTTGTGATTGTAAATAAACAGGTGAGCCGATGATAAACAGTTTTCCTCCCGACAATAATTTTTTCTTTAAATGCGAAATTGTCATCAAAGGGTCTTCCATAAACTGCAAACAATGATTCACAATTATCAAATCAAATTTTTCATTGATGAGGCTCAGATCAGACAGGTTGGTCTGGATGCAGGTTTTTTGACCGGGAATATCGTTGACCGACTTCAAACCATATGGTTTCTCCCGAAAGTAATCCAAAGTGATAAGCCGATGGCCGGCTTTGAGGATTTGTCGGCTTAGCCAGCCATTCCAGGGTCCTATTTCAAGGACGTATAATTTTTTTTCACTCCGAAAGACATCTTTTATTACAGTTAAACTTTTTCTCCGGTAAGCCCATTCCTTTTTACGTTCACCGGAATAAAAAAACGGTGCAGTGTTCATTTCGTTTTCAGTCCATGCGGAATTTAACTTTGTCCATGCGCGATGATAATTGACCAGAAACTGTTCCAGCTTTTTCCTGAACTCTTCGGAATATAATTCAATAATACCATCAGACACCTTCACCTTGTGACCGGCTGCACACTCAAGGCTACTTTCATGTAGAGACTGAAAACACTCAGGACACAACAAGGAGATCATTTTCTTTTTCTTTTGGTGTATTGAAAAAATAAATCAACGCAACTGAAAGTTGTACCACGGCAGCGGATAATAAGGCTCCTTTCATACCTAAGGATGGAAGCCAAAGTAAATTCAATAGTATGTTTAGTACAATGCCAAAAAGATTTGAAAACAACACAATATTTTCCTTTCCTGATTTGTAAAGAAGATAAATAACAGGCAGGTATAAAAATATAGGCAAAACATAGATCATTCCAAGCCAAATGAAATTTGCATCAAATGAAAGATGGAACAAATGGTTTGTCACCCACCAAACCACAGGAACTCCAAAGAGCGTGATGAGTACTCCCAGTCCGATAAAACGATAGGTAATTTTTTTCTTTCCGGATGAATGAATCCGGTAGAAATTTTTCATGAATGGCTGAAAGATGTAATTTGATAAGGCCTGAAGGTAAATCAGAAAATTTAACAGGACACTGTACTGGGCGATCTGATATTTGTCGAGATAAATGGACACGAAGTAAAGATCTGCTCTGGAACTAATCAAACCGGAAATCGACAATAATAAAAAGGGTCCGGCTCCTTTGAAAAAAGGTGAGGAAGGTGTGAGTGGCGTGATCGTTAAAAGTTGCTTTTTATAAATGAATAAAAGTGCCACTGCTTTAAAAATCTCGATGAAAAGGAATACAGCCAGTAGCCAGCTTAGTCCCGCTTCATTCGGCCGGTTCTGTATCAGAATAATAAAGAATACCACAGCACTTGACTCCAATAAAAGTGTAATTGAGAATTTTCTTTCATACAACAACAACGGGTCAAAGCTGGAATAAACAAACCTTGCCAATAACCAACCTGCCAGGATGCATTTTAAAATCACAGTTAGAGGTAGGAATAAAATGATCAAAACAGCCGCAAGCAGAACCCGGCATCTCGCAACGAATGCCGACTTCAATGCCGGAAAAATATCCTTTGGGTTATTGCTGAATTCACGAAGAAGGTATTCCTTATTGCCGAAGTTTGTCAGTTGTGTTGCAAGCATGAACCACAAAATGATTTTTGTATAAGCTCCCCATAATTCAGGCGAAATCAAACGTATCACCAGCCAGGAACAGATCATGCTTCCGACAGGAGATGACATGTTTGACAGTGCATTTAATGCAATGAGCTGAAATCGCTTGAAGTTTTTTAGCCTGGTCATTCGCATCATTTGATAACATCCTGATTTGAAAATGATCCTGTAATAACATCCAGCGGATTGCCTTTGCTGTAATTAAACAATTGAATGTAAATCACCACATACAAAATTGTATTGAGCCATAAACGGGTATAAGCCAAGGCCAATGAAGTTGATCGTATTGACAATACTTCTAATAACCATGGAAGAAATCCGATCAGTCCTGTCAGAAAGATGAGTAAAATAAATCCTCTGACATTTCCTCTCACAAGTAAAATATTTCCCATCAATGTAACGGGAAATAGTAAAAGCAAACCATGATAACTTGCTGTCGCCGGTGAAAGTAAAAGAATTGTCAT
>CAYMMN010000097.1:0-8353 GCA_964391495.1 uncultured Flavobacteriales bacterium
AGCAGTATTTTCTGAAGAGATATTTGTTCCCGTATTTAATTTCGCGATGTGTCGTACCGGTGTTGTTCCACTGTTTTGAAAAAAGCCACATGCATACAGATCATTGTTGTGTACCGCCAGTGAAATCACCCAATCGTCGAAACCCGCGCCCACAGCCTGCCAGGAAGAGCCATTCCATTTCGCGATTTTGTTTGCGGCAACACTTCCGGCAGAATCAAATCCGCCTGCAGCATACAGTTCGCCATTGAAAACGGCAAGCGCGGAAATCCAGTTGTTAGTTCCATTCCCAAGTGCCGACAAGGAAGAACCATTCCATTTCACAATATGATTGTACGGTTGCGCGACCCCGACATGTTCGAAATCGCCTGCAATGACCAGTTCGTTATTGTATTCAATCATCGTATACGGAATACCGTCAAATCCCGAATCGACATCAGCCCAGTTGGTTCCATCCCATCGAAGAATGTGCTCTGCCAGTAAATTGGAATTATTCAGTTCATCAAAAGAGCCGGCGATGTAGAGTTCATTGTTGTAAACACCCATAGCGCCAACAACATTATTTGTATTCCCAAACGCCGACCAGCGCAGTCCGTCCCATTTTGCAAAATTGAAGTCATAAACACCTGTTCCGCTGGTGTCAAATTTCCCACTGGCGATTAAATCGTTGTTGTAAACCTGTAATGCCGTTACCGTCGTCGCGGAACCGTTTCGCAATTGATTCCAGTGAAGTCCGTCCCAGCGAGCAATGTTGTTGACAGGTAAAATTCCTGCGGTATCATAAATTCCGCCGACAATTAAACTACTGTCGTATTCCGCGAGCGTATAACCACCGGCCGGACGAATTCCATTTGCGACATCATTCCATTGCATTCCATCCCAGGCAGCGATTCCGCTTGCTTTGATTGTTCCGGCCGAATCAAAATAACCGGTTGCATACAAGTTGCCCTGAAAAGAAAAAAGTCCGTTGATGATGTTGTTGGTGCCGTTTGACAGCGGTGTCCAGGATTGTGAGAAAGCCGAAAAAGTGAGGGAGATAAAGAAGAGAAAAAGTCTGAATCCTTTGCTCATTATGAGAGTTCTCCAGCGTTAAACTTTGCGCCCTTTGCGCCTTTGCGCGAAACAATTTCTCGCAAAGACGCAAAGGGCGCAAAGCGATATTAATTTCCCGCGACTTCGGGGACGTCTTTTTTCTCAGGTCGCATTTGCGGGAAGAAAAGCACATCCTGTATCGAAGCGGAATTGGTCATGATCATGGATAAACGATCGATACCGATTCCAAGTCCTGCTGTTGGCGGCATACCGAATTCAAGCGCGCGCAGGAAATCTTCATCGAGTTGCATGGCTTCTTCATCGCCACGAATACCGAGCTCGAGTTGTTCTTCGAAACGCTTGCGCTGATCAATCGGATCGTTCAATTCAGAGAATGCATTGCAGATTTCTTTCCCGTTGCAGATGGCTTCGAAACGCTCTACCAGTCCGGGTTTGCTGCGGTGCTTTTTCGCAAGCGGACTCATTTCAACAGGATAATCCGTGATGAAAGTCGGCTGAATCAGATGCGGTTCAACTTTTTCTCCAAAGATTTCATCGATCATTTTTCCGCGGCCCATGGTTTTGTCGATGTGAATACCCATACCGTTGGCAGCAGCAGTCAATGCTTCTTCATTCATATCTGTAATGTCCACACCGGTGAAGTGAGCGATTGCTTCATACATCGTGTAACGTTTCCATGGACGTTTGAAATTGATGATGTGTTCACCTACCGGAACTTCTGTTTTACCGTGCAGATCCATGGCGACTTTCTCCACCATTTCTTCCACAAGATTCATCATCCATTCGTAATCCTTGTAAGCCACGTACAATTCTACTTGTGTAAATTCAGGATTGTGAAAACGCGACATTCCTTCGTTGCGGAAATCTTTTGCGAATTCATAGACACCGTCAAAACCGCCAACGATGAGTCGTTTCAGGTAGAGCTCGTTCGCGATACGCAGGTACAAAGTCATGTCGAGCGTATTGTGATGTGTCTTGAACGGACGTGCCGCGGCGCCACCATACAAAGGCTGAAGGATCGGAGTTTCCACTTCGAGATAACCTTTTCCATTGAGAAATTGTCTCATGGAATTTGTTAGCGCCGTACGTTTTAGAAAAGCTTCCTTCACCTGTGGATTTACGATCAGGTCAACATAACGCTGACGATAGCGCATTTCCGGATCGGTAAAAGCATCGTGAGTATTTCCATCTGCATCCTGTTTTACAACAGGAAGCGGGCGTAAACTTTTGGAAAGTAATTTCAGCTCTTTCACATGGATACTGGTCTCACCGGTTTTGGTTTTGAAAACAAAACCTTTTACACCGATGATATCACCGATGTCGAGCAGTTTTTTGAACAAGCTATCGTAAGCCGATTTATCTTCACCCTGACAAATATCATCCCTGCGAACGTAGATCTGAATTCGTCCCACTGAATCCTGGAGTACGGCAAAAGCGGCTTTTCCCATATCGCGGACACTCATGATCCGACCGGCGAAACTTATATTGGTGAATTTGTCGGGATTGGTATCGAATTGCTCAAGCATTTCCCGGCTTGTAAAATTCACTTCCCACAATTCCGCAGGATAAGCCTCAAAGCCTTGTTTTTGAAGTTCTTCCAGCTTCTGACGACGAATAATTTCTTGTTCTGTTAATTCCATGTTTGGCTCAATGAATAGGGAGGGTAAATATAGGAAAATTGGTTGTTGGTTGTTGGTTGGTGGTTGTTGGTGGGGGGTGGTCTAAATTAAGCAGGAATATAGCCCCACACTCACACTCACACTCACACCCACACCCACACCCACACTCACACTCACACTCACACCCGTACTCCATATCGTCCCCTATCTCTCGTCCCTACGTTCTACATCAAAAGAATTACTAATTTTGCCCTCATAATAAAATACAGCGATGAAAAATCTTGTACAGAATTTCCCCCAGCAATTGAAAGAAGCCATGCAAATCGGGGAGCAGGCGAAATTTACTCAGCCATTGGTGGACATACGGAATGTAATTGTAACCGGACTGGGTGGATCAGGAATTGGCGGAACGATTGTTTCCGAGATCATGAGCAATGAATGCTCTGTTCCGATCACTGTCAACAAGGATTATTTTCTGCCATCGTTTGTAAATGCGCATACACTGGTAATTGTTTCTTCTTATTCCGGAAATACGGAAGAGACCATCATGGCCATGGAAACAGCTTTGCATAAAAAAGCGAAAGTTGTGTGTGTTACTTCCGGAGGAAAAATCGCGGAAATGGCATCTGCCAATGATCTGGATTGTATCATCATTCCCGGTGGAATGCCACCTCGTTCATGTCTTGGATATTCACTGACGCAGTTGTTCTATGTTCTTCAGGGTCTCCGACTGATTGGTCATGCCTGGAAGCCACAACTGAAAGCAGCTATCGAATTAATCGAAAAGCAGGAAGCGGCAATTAAATCCGAAGCGATGGATGTAACGGATTTTCTCTACAAGAAAATGCCGGTAATTTATGCAGTGGATGGCTACAATGGTGTTGCAACACGTTTTCGTCAGCAGATCAATGAGAATTCCAAAATGCTTTGCTGGCATCATATTCTTCCGGAGATGAACCACAACGAATTGGTTGGATGGGCTGAACCACATCAGGAATGTGCAGTTGTTATTCTTCGCAATTCATCGGATTACGCGCGCACACAAACACGTATTGAAATCAGCAAGGATGTTTTTGCAAAATATACTTCATCGATAAAAGAAATCTGGTCTAAAGGCGAATCACAGATCGAAAGATCTATTTATCTCATTCACCTTACCGATTGGGTCTCCTGCTACCTTGCCGACAAAAAACAAATTGACGCTGTCGAAGTAAATGTGATTAATCATTTGAAGGGTTCGTTGGCGAAAATTTGATTTTATGGGACGATGGGCGGTTTGAGAGTGAGTGTGGGTGTGAGTGTGTGAGACTGAATTTTGCCTTTTGACTTAAGAAAATAATCCCAACAACCAACAACCAACAACCAACAACCAAAATGCAGCCCGTCCTCTTCCGTGATCTCGGTGTTATCGATTACAAGGAGGCTTGGGAATATCAGGAAAAACTTTTTCAGGAACTGATCGAACGCAAGCTGAGAAATCGTTCGCTTCCATTGGAAGAGCAGGAAAAGCAACATCATTATCTTTTGTTTTGTGAGCATCCCCACGTATATACATTGGGGCGGAGTGGCGATGAAAGCAATTTATTATTGGATGAAGAAGGATTGAAATCCGTTGACGCGGTTTTTTACAAAAACAACAGAGGAGGAGACATTACCTATCACGGTCCGGGGCAAATTGTTGGTTACCCCATTCTTGATCTTGATCTTTTCTTTACCGACATCCACAAATACCTGCGTTTTCTCGAAGAAGCAATCATCCTTACTTTAAAAGAATACAACATCGAAGCAGGTCGTTACCCCGGTTATACCGGCGTGTGGCTGGATCCCGAAGATGAAACGAAAGCAAGAAAAATCTGCGCTATCGGTGTTCGTACTTCACGCTGGGTGACCATGCATGGTTTTGCTTTCAATGTGAATTCAAATCTCAGCTATTTCGGCAACATCATTCCCTGCGGAATTGAAGACAAATCCGTAACATCCCTCGAAAAAGAACTGGGCCGCAAACAAAATATTGAAGAAGTAAAACAAAAAGTTAAAAGGCACTTGGGGAATTTGTTTGGAATGGAGTTTTTTTAAAGTGACAAAGGGCGAGGGACCGGTGGCGAAAAAAATTACGAGTGTAAAATATTTATAAGGGGACAAATTTTTTCTTTTTGCTTAACCATGGCCTCACTTGCTTTTAACCAACAACCAACAACCAACCACTAACCACCAACAACTAACAACCAACTACTAATAACTGCCCTCCCGGCGGCGATCAGGTTGGGCTTTTGATGCTATCTTGCAGACCAATGGATAGATATTCTTCCCAAAGAAAAACAATGCGTCCCTGGTCCAAAGTGCTTTTTGGATTCTTCATTATTTTTCTGTCAATTAATTTGGCGATCTGGATAACCGGGTATACTTACATTTATAAAACACTTCTGTACACTTATCCGGATATCGACGATCTCGGAATTTTTGAATCGAGGAGTATTGAGAATGGACAAAAGCAGGAGTGGCCGGTAAGTCCAAAGTATAACAAAGATTCACTTCCAATAGAAACGAGGGCGGTACTGGAATTAAATCAAAGCGTCGCTTTTCTTGTTGTCAAAAATGATTCTTTGGTATATGAAGAATATTGGGATCACTACGAGCCCAATTCACTGAGCAATTCATTTTCTGTTGCGAAAAGTATTGTCGGAATTTTAGTTGGGATAGCGGCTGATGAAGGAAAACTTAACATCAATGATCCTGTCAGAAAATATTTACCACAATTCAATGAAGGGAAAAATTCCGCACTACTCATTCATCACCTTCTTTCCATGAGCAGCGGATTGAATTGGGATGAAAGTTACAGTAGTTTGTTTTCACAGACCACTGAAGCGTATTATGGGAAAGATCTGAGAAAACAGATGTCTGTTTTGAAAGTAGAACAGGAACCCGGAAAAGTTTTTAATTATATGAGTTGCAATACCGAAATTCTTGGTCTTGTGCTTGAGAAAGCAACAGGCATGACCGTTTCGGAATATGCTTCCAAAAAATTATGGACGCGCATACAGGCAATGCATCAGTCCTACTGGTCGCTCGATCAGGAAGGCGGTATGGAAAAAGCCTATTGCTGTTTTTATGCTGATGCAAGAGATTTCGCACGGATTGGTCAGCTGATGCTCGACAGTGGCAAATGGAAAGGAACAACAATTGTTTCTTCTTCATTCATTCGTGAAATGACGACTCCAAAAAATCTTGTTGATGAAAACGGAGCAGCAGTGAATTATTATGGATATCAATGCTGGCTTTCTGAAATCAACGGACATCCGATTTTTTATGCACGCGGAATTCTTGGACAATACATTGTTGTTATTCCTGACCAACGTATGGTAATTGTCAGACTCGGCAAAAAACGCGGTGAAAAAGTCCCACCCAATCAGTATTCTGATATGATTGTTTATGTAGAAGGAGCTTTAAAAGCGTTCGGAAATTAGAATAGAAATAAAAGAACAATTAAATTCAGTCAACCCGGAACTCAGAACCCGGAACCCGGAACCAAAAAACCCGAAACCAAAATCGTATCTTCGCGAAGAGATTTAATCTATGCTAAAAGATATCCCCCAGCTTGTTGTAGACAAAATAATTGTCGCTGTTGTGAGAGAACCGAACGAGAATGATGTTATGGTTTGGAATGTCTATCTCGTGAATATGTACGATTCTGAAATACGTGGAGTCATGGTGAGTTCAAAGGGCTATGGACAATACGAAGGTCGTGATGTGAAGACAACAATTCTCCGGCATGTCATTGGCAACATTGATCCTCATGATTATGCCAAGATCGAACCCTTGATGGAAAACCTGCTCGGATTGAGTAACGAATACTGGGTCAGTTTTTACAAAGAGAAGGATATGTATGACAAAAAGTTCATTTTTCTTCCGGAAAGTGTGAGAGAAGACAACCTTACTCTGATTCCGGTATTAAACAAGCGTGGTGTGATGATCCGTTAATTATTACGAACTTTTCAATTTTAGTGAGCGCCATAAACTCCCCTGTTTTCTTCAGAATTGCCCAAAACCGCCACAGATAAGGGTTTTCAGGGAAATTTTATATATTTAGGGCGGGATTCGGCTCAGGCCGGAAGAAACTTAAGTCATGAAATTCATTTATAGTCTTGCATTTATTAGTCTGATCTTTTTGTCAGCATGCACCAAAAAGTGCGATACTTCCACGCCAACTTTCATGGATGCGGAAGAAACAAAGTTTATTGTCGGTAACGGACAAGCATTCATTTTTAAAAGCAATAGTTCTGATACAGATCTCGTTTCAGTGACTGATCCAAGTTATGCTGTGATCAATGGTCCGGAAGATTGTGATCATCCCGACAACCAATATGTCACACAAAAATGGACATCCGCAAGATTTGGAAATTTCTCCAGCTATTACGAACATTTTACCGGTCCGGATGAAACACGTTATCTCAGTCTGACCCACAGCAGCGGAGCAATTTTTAAATTTGATCTCATCAGTCATCCGTATACTACGATTGTCATCAATACCAATACATATTTTAATGTGATGGTTGATTCGATCCATGGAGGAAATTCAGGAATCTCGAAAGTGTATTATGGAAAACATCTCGGACTAATGCGTGTCGAGAAAACCAATGGTGAAATCTGGGAAATCCAGGAATAAAATATTTACCAAAAACCACCCACAGCCGGCCTCATCAGCCGGCTTTTTTTATTCTAATTAATGCGGTTGTGGAGTTGTTCTCTGAGGATTTAATTTGTGTTTATGATTTCTGGTGCTTTCGTGGTTCAATTTTGCCTTGGCATTGATACTTGGTACCAAGTACCAAGTACCAGGATTTTAGTAGAATATATTTCTAAGCACTAAGCACCAACCACTAAGCACTAATCTCTAAAATCTAACAACTAATATCTAACAACTAAAATCTAACATCTAACAACTAAATTCTAACACCTAATATCTAACTACTAACACCCACCCCGTGCTTTCCTCCGTCAAACTCAGCAACATTCTCTTCCTCGACATCGAGACCGTTCCACAGTATCCTGAATTTTCATTCGTACAATCACCTTTCAGGGAATTGTGGGAGAAAAAATCCACGCAATTAAAAGTGGATGGAGAGACAGCGGAGACCTTGTATCCGAGAGCGGGAATTTATGCGGAGTTCGGGAAGATCGTTTGTATCTCCTGTGGCTTCTTTTTTTCTAATGATGATTTTCGTGTTGTGTCTTTTGCAGGAGAAAATGAAAAGGAAATTCTACTGGAGTTTTCAAACATGGTAAACAGTTTCTGCAGCGGGATGGACAAACAATTATGCGCACACAATGGAAAAGAATTTGATTTTCCATTTATAGCCCGACGCATGATCATCAATGGAATTAAACTTCCGCTCATTTTGAATACAGCCGGCAGAAAACCATGGGAAGTCAATCATCTTGATACCATGGAGCTGTGGAAATTCGGTGATTATAAATCTTTCACCAGTCTGGTTTTACTTGCCGCAACTCTGGGAATTCCTACTCCCAAAGACGATATCGATGGTAGTCAGGTTTGGGAAGTATACTGGAAAGAAAAGAATCTCGAACGCATCACCCGCTACTGCGAAAAAGACGTCCGAACCATCGGAGCAATCATGAAACGATACAAAGGGTTTTAATTTTATTCCCTTCAAATTTTCTTTGCG
>CAYMMN010000097.1:8453-10353 GCA_964391495.1 uncultured Flavobacteriales bacterium
GGAAGCAGAAATTACTGCTGTGAACAACATCAGCTTTTCTGTTCGCAAAGGAGAAACACTTGGTATTGTCGGTGAATCCGGTTCCGGGAAAACTGTTTCTGCACTTTCCATCATGCGTTTGATTTCTTCCCCGGGAAAAATCAGTGGAGGAGAGATTCATTATGAATCGAGAGCAGGAAAGAAAGGCGATTTGCTATCACTTCCTGAAAATGAAATGCGTTCCTATCGTGGCAATGAAATCGCCATGATTTTCCAGGAGCCCATGACTTCCCTGAATCCGGTTTTGAGTTGTGGCTTCCAGGTGTCTGAAGCATTGATGCTCCACAAAAAACTTTCAGCGAAAGAAGCAAAAGAGCGAACGCTCGCCTTGTTTGAAAAAGTACAACTCCGCGACGGCTCAAGAATTTTTGACGCCTTCCCGCATCAGTTGTCGGGCGGACAAAAGCAAAGGATCATGATCGCGATGGCTATGAGTTGTGATCCGCAGCTGCTCATCGCGGATGAACCGACAACATCTCTCGATGTCACTGTGCAGGCAGCGATTCTGAAATTGATGCGCGAACTGAAAGAAGAAAACAACACAAGCATGTTGTTCATCACACATGATCTCGGGGTGATCGCTGAAATTGCCGACAGAGTAATCGTGATGTACAAAGGGAAAATTGTTGAAGAAGGAAAAGTTTCGGATATATTTTTAAAGCCTCAACATCCTTACACCAAAGGTTTGCTTGCCTGTCGGCCACCGCTTGAAAAACGATTGCATGTCTTACCGACCATTGCTGATTTCATGCAGGAAAAAGAAGATGGTTCATTTGTCGAAATTCAAAAACCTGTCAGTATAAGTTCCGATCATCTCATTGTTGCAAAAGAAGAAACAGCCGCGAGACATGAAGTGTTGTACAAACAAACTCCGGTGCTGCAGGTTAAAAATCTGAAAACATGGTTTCCTGTTCGCAAAGGTTTGTTTGCGGGAAAACAGGAATTTATAAAAGCTGTCGATGATGTGAGTTTTGATGTTTACCCCGGAGAAATGCTGGGATTGGTAGGGGAGTCGGGCTGCGGGAAGACCACACTGGGCAGGAGTATACTTCGACTGATAGAACCCACTGCAGGAGAAATCATTTTCAAAAATCAGAACTTTGGCGCATTGGAAGGAAAGGCTTTGCGTGAAATGCGAAAACACATTCAGATTATTTTCCAGGATCCTTATTCTTCACTGAATCCCGCGATGAAAATTGGTGATGCGATAAAGGAACCGATGACGGTGCATCATTTGTACGCGAATGAAAAAGAACGCAAGGAAAAAGTTCTCGAGCTTTTGCAACGTGTACATCTCAAACCGGAGCATTACAATCGTTATCCGCATGAATTTAGCGGAGGGCAAAGACAAAGAATTTGCATCGCGAGAGCATTGGCAGTGAAACCTGAATTCATTATTTGCGATGAATGTGTCTCCGCTCTGGATGTGAGCATTCAGGCGCAGGTATTGAATCTGCTGAACGAACTGAAACAGGATTTCGGATTCAGTTCCATTTTCATCTCGCATGATCTCAGTGTGGTGAAATTCATGAGCGATCGCATGATGGTGATGAACAAAGGAAAGATAGAAGAGATGGGCGATCCGGATGAGATCTATGCCGCTCCCGCTTCCGATTACACACGCAAACTGATCGCATCCATACCGGCAGGAAACAGGCTTTCATCCGGAATTAAAAGCTGAACTGAAAATTTTTCTGAAATACTATTAACAATGCTCAAACTTTCTGAAATCTGGATCTATCCTGTAAAATCATTGGGCGGAATTCGCATGGCCAGCGCGGAGGTATTGCCCAAAGGACTGAGATACGATCGCCGCTGGATTCTCATTGATCATGAAAATAAATTTATGACCCAGCGTGAG
>CAYMMN010000098.1:0-10319 GCA_964391495.1 uncultured Flavobacteriales bacterium
GTTGTTGCTGAACATTCTGCCCTATGAAGTCGCGGAAGAACTGAAGGCAAAAGGCGAAGCGAATGCCGTACAAATCGATCAGGCTACGGTTTTATTTACCGACTTCAAAGGATTCACAGCAATGAGTGAATCCCTGAGCGCGAAAGAACTTGTGCGCGATCTGAACGAATGCTTCAGCGCCTTTGACAGGATCACAGAAAAATATGGTATTGAAAAAATCAAAACCATCGGTGATTCCTATATGGCTGCCGGTGGATTGCCTACTCCCAACTCTACTCATGCTTCCGATGTGGTAAAAGCGGCTCTTGAAATGCGGGATTTCATCACTTCCGGAAAAGAAAAAAAACTCGCTGCCGGTCATCCTTATTTTGAAGTGAGGATCGGCGTCCATACCGGACCGGTTGTGGCAGGAATTGTGGGTGTCAAAAAATTCCAGTACGACATATGGGGAGATACTGTTAACACCGCAAGCCGTATGGAAAGCAGCGGAGAACCGGGAAAGGTGAACATCTCCATGACCACCATGGAACTGGTGAAAGACAAGTTCATTTGCACACATCGTGGAAAAATTTCCGCAAAAGGAAAAGGTGAGATCGATATGTTTTTTGCGGAACCACTCGCAGAATAAAATTTTAACAATTAATTTATTGCATCAGATTCCGAATCTCTTCCAATTTAACAGGAAGAAATTCGGAATTCAGATTTCTGTCAAAATGTTTCTGTATTTTGGTATAAGCTTTGTGTTTTACTTATACCGTTAAAATTATGAAATCATGAAAACGATCAAAGCAATTTCATTTTTTCTATCCTTCATTTGTTTAATGATGCTCAGTTCCTGTACAAAAGAAGTCGTTTTTTGTTTTGACAAAAAGATGTACGATAAACACAGAAACGATATCTGTCCAATGGACTGTCCTGGTGTTAACGGTTGTGATGGCAGAGTCTATTGCAACGAATGCATTGCAAACAGTCTTGGAATTCACGTGATCAAGTGAATCAGAACCGTCGAAGAATGGAATTTCGTGTCGATCACAAATCAATTTTCCTACTTCACCTATGATTTAAGAACATTGATCAAAATACCCAAAAGATTTCACGCAGACCTGTAGAAATATGCCTGTAATTTTGTTCTTTTGAGTAATGAAGCTTAGTCCTCTGTTCCTTTTCCTCTTTTCTCTGTTTGTCGTTTCATCATCGGCACAATCTCCTCGGTGGGTAAAACTAATGAATGATCCGGCATCGAATTATTTTGATGTGGTGAAATCCTATGAGCAGTGGAAAGACAGCATGATCCGGATCGGAAAAGGTTCCCTGGTCTCCAGAATTTTCGGGAAAGAAAAACTCGAAAAAATATCTGAACTAAAAGAAGAAGGCGAAGATCATTTCCGGCACTGGCAATTTTTTTCAAAAGACAATTACGATCTGCAGGGAAATCCAAAGTCATCGGAATCGATGAATCCGGCTTTCTCCACTGAACGCAGTATTCAGGCCGGAAATCACAACGCGCAGATCCAGGGCAGCTGGAAAGCCCGCGGACCCTTTGATTCACAGGCTTCGTTATCCGGCGTAACAGGTGCGGGTAAAGGAATCGGAAGGGTTTTCCCTTTTGGAATCAGTCCGACGGACACAAATATCATTTTCACCGGAGGATCCGGTGTCGGTACCTGGCGATCCATAGATGATGGTCTGCATTGGGAAATTATTAGTGGTCCGGGAGGAGCATTAAGAGATGTAAAATGCCATCCTCTCAACCCGGCCATCTGGTACTTATTGGGAAGAGGAAATTTGTATAAATCACTTGATACAGGAAGTACCTGGAACCTTATTTACGGGTCATCTGCTGTAACAGGAATTATCTTCGTTGATGCCTCACAACCTAGCACAGTCTATCTCACGCTCAACAACCGGGGACTCTACAAATCTGTCGATGAGGGAGCCACATGGCAGTTCATGAATACCACTATCCCCTGGGCCATCAAACCCGGAAATGCGGATGTGCTTTATTCAGTGACTGGAAATGTGTTTTTACGTTCCATGGACAGTGGATTGACATTTGATTCGGTAACAACCATTACACATCCCGGAGGACTCTTCAGTATGGCCGTCACTCCCGCGGATACAAATTGTATTTACATATCCTATCAGGCAACATCAAATGGCGGTGTCGTGGTTTCACTCGATGGCGGGAATACATTTACCGAAAAACCGGTTTCTACAAACACCAATTGCTATTTTGTAAATCCAATGATTGCCGTCCATCCTCAAAACAAAGATCTTCTGATGATGGGTGGCGAACTTTTGTCAAGGTCCACTGACGGTGGACTCACCTGGGAATTTGCATGTACTTACTCTTACGATTCAACATCTGTACTCCCCTTTGTTCATCCGGATCATCGGTATGTTGCATTCACTTCCAGTGGATCATTCTGGGATGGTAATGACGGTGGTATCTACAAAAGCGAAGACACCGGAGTGAGTTACAGCGATAGAACTGCAGGACTGGATGTATCGCAATTTCTTTCTCTCGACTGTTCCCCTCAGGATACATCTGTTTTTCTGTGTGGTGCCTGGGACAATTCAATACTTATCCACAAAGGAAATAACTGGAAAAATACTTTTGCGGGAGATGGATTTAGTGTTGCAATAAATCCCGGTGACCCTTATAATTTTTATGGAAAAAACCAATACGGATATTGGCGTACATTCGATGGTGGCGCCAGTTATGACCATGGAAATTATTTTGTCGGCCTGAATGAAAATACTTACGGTATGCACAGCCGTTTTCCGATGCGTTTCAATCCGGTCAATTCTAATTCGTTGTATGTAGCTGTTGACAATGTTTGGAAAAGTACAGATGGTGGAGACTCACTACATCCAATTTCCGCTTTCGTAAACACAAGTGCCGGAGGATTTTTATTTGTTTCTCCAAACGATACGAACACTATCTTTACGAGATATGCGCGTACTCACAATGAAGGTTTAAGCTGGACTCCGATCAGTAAACCTGTTTATGCAGTGGACCCGGATGAATTCAATAAAGTCTGGTCGGTTCAAAGTAATCAGAACTACTATAACATCTGGTTCAGTAACGATACGGGCAATACATGGCAGGAAATTCCGAGCTACGATTTGAATTTCAATTCATCCACTATCAACATGGAATGTTTGAATGACGTGAACGACGGAATCTTTCTTACAATTGGAAGTATGATTTATTATCGTGACAATACTTTAAGCAACTGGCAACCCTTTAACAACGGTTTCCCTGATGCACCTGTTACAGGAATCAAAGCAATGCCGGATGTTGGTATTTTAAGGGTTTCCACAAATGGCAGAGGTGTCTGGGAAAGCGGTTTCTTTATTCCCGGTCAAAATCTGGTCACAGATTTCATGCAGGACAAAACAAGTGTTTGTCCGGGCGACAGCATCCATTTTTACGACAACAGTCTGAATGCCGGTACCGGTTTCGCGACAACATATCAATGGTCATTCCCCGGTGGATCTCCTTCTCAATCCAGTCTGGCTTTTCCTGCAGTGATGTATACCACTCCGGGTACGTATGATGTGATTCTCAGGATGAGCGGCTCCAATGGAAGCGATAGCCTGACGAAGACTGCAACAGTAACTGTAAACACTCCTCCAACCCTTTCCGCTCCATTCATGGAAGATTTTGAAGGAAGCGTCTTCCCTCCTTCCGGCTGGAACTGGAATCATGTTCATACCGGATCAACTTTTGGACAGAACAGTTTTTATTCCGGATACCAGCAATCCAATTATTCTACAAGTTATGGCTCATGGGTTGGAAGCAGTTTACAACAGGATTTTTTCATTTCACCAGTGATTGATTTGTCAGGAGTTCCTGATCCGGTTCTTCAATACGACAGACTTTACGCTTATGATTACATTCCTGCTGAAGCAGACACCTTCAAACTTTTTTATTCCTATGATTGTGGGGCAACGAAACATTATTTTTTCAGGCGGGGCGGACTTGACCTCAAGACCGACAGTGTATATACAACCTACAGCAGTAGTTTTGATTCTACCTCCTGGACAACCGATACCATATCGCTTTACTCAATTGCTACACAGGCACCATTTCAGATTGGTTTTGAGATCAACAGTATTGGTCGTTGCGAATTTCTCCTTGACAACATTCAAATTCTGTCAATGCCGGGAGTAAGAGTACCAGAACTGAATTCTTCAACTGATGAACTGGAAGTATTTCCCAATCCCGTTCTTTCAGATTTCTCGGTATTGTGGAAAAGTTCCGGGAAACGCGAAGGTGTTATAACCCTTCATGCTGTAACCGGTGAATGTGTTTTGCGGAAAAGTATCCTGCCAAATACAAGTATCCCGCTTTCCGCTTCAGAGCTCTCTGCAGGAATTTATTTATTGAGGATCAGTGATGGCACTCAAAGTGTCAGCAGGAAAATTATTAAATAATTCTTTTTCCAGAATTACTACTGCGAATTCATCCTGAATAGCAATTACCAATATCTATAAAAATAGTATGCCCGATGAATTTGGAATAAAATAAATTCATCAGGCATAGTTTGTTTAAGAACTCTTCAGTGCTTATTTATTCCAGGATCTTGCATGCACCACAGAGTAGATTTTAAACTCCGGGCAAACGCGACCGAGTTTCATTTTGTCCATCAATCCTGCTAGTGATTCTGCTCCGCTGAAATTATTTGTGAAATTCCACAATCCTGAATCCGGCTCAAGTAAGAATGAAAAATAAGGAGAAAGCCAGGCAGCCATCGCATGTTGTCCGCCATTAAATTTGATGGTGATGTAATAACCCGGATAAGTTTTGTTTTGATTCATTAAAGTACTGAAGCACTGGTTATAGGGCGTATTTTGCAAAATAACGGGAGGAGTACTTGTAAAATTATTTGAAGCAAGACTCACCATGGATGGTCCGCCCAGATTCCGGGCATCTCTTGTCTGTGTCATATTTCTCACCGAGGTGATGAGATGAGGCTGAGTCACCGGAGCCTTGTTTGACAAACTCATGTGTAACCATGTCTGCGCCATTGCCGCGCAATTTGCCTGAGGATTTTGTAATGGGAAAACCAATGAAATTGCAGATGATGCCATAATATAGATAGTTTAAAGTTTTAAAATAATCTGAGTTCTGATGTATAGAATAAACACATACCAAAGGAATCGAAATCAACATTCAGAACGATTCAAATATAAAAATTTAATTTAAAATTTTCTGAATTTCCATTTGATAATCGTAAAGTCATAGGATGAAAGAAAAGACTTTATTCTTACGGCGTCTCAAATTCGGTTTCATTTTACAGAACAACAATTATCTTTACCCTGATTTTCAGCACATAAAAAACATATGTTTTATACTCTTGGAATTGGCATCTCTTTCTTCCTGTCTTTTCTCCTGTTTACAAAGGAAGGACATTCCCTCGCCGATCGGATCCTTGCATCCTGGCTGGTGCTGATGGGAATACATCTCCTCATGTTTTACACTTTTATTACATACAAACTCTATGATTATCCCAATCTTCTGGGAGTCCATTTCCCACTTCCACTGATGCATGGGCCCTTCCTCTATCTGTATGCAAGAGCAATCACAGGTCGTTTACGCAAACCCTTACCCGTCCTCCTGCTTCATTTTCTTCCGGCTTTGATTTCGTATGCTTTTTTGATTCCTTTTTTTATGTTAACACCCGGTGAGAAAATCAATGTTTTCCGAAATAATGGTGCCGGTTATGAAACATTTTTAACGATCAATTACACAGCCATTATACTGTCAGGAATCACTTATGTAGTCCTGACATTGATGCTGCACCGGAAACATAAAAAAAATATCCTCAATCAATTTTCTTATACCGAAAAAATCAACCTCGACTGGATACTATACCTGATGTATGCCATCGCATTAATCTGGATTTTTGTTTTGCTTGGAAACGATGACCTGGTTTTCGGTTCCGCGACTTTCTTCGTTTTGTTCATCGGTTATTTTGGAATCCGTCAAACGGGCATCTTCAACTCGCGTCCACCTAAACCTGATTTGGTAAAAAATGGACCCCAAAAAGAAAACTATTCTATTGAGGATAATAACTCACTTGCACCGAATACGGATCCTGAAGAAGAAGCTCCTGCAGAAGATGAATCCGTGGAATGGAATGACGGTAAAAAGAAGTATTCCAAATCCGGGCTTTCAGAAGAAACTGCCTGGGAACTTCACCGTCGCCTGAACACCCTGATGGAAGAAAGTCATTTGTACAGGGAACCTGACCTCAGCCTATCCGAACTGGCCCGGAATCTGGGTACTCATCCCAACCATCTCAGCCAGGTCATCAATGAAAAGGAAGGGAAGAATTTTTTCGATTATATCAATACACTTCGTACCCGGGAATTTATCCGAATCGCTGCCGATCCAAACAACAAGAAGTTTAGTTTGCTCGGACTGGCCTTTGAATGTGGCTTCAAATCCAAATCCTCTTTTAACAAATATTTTAAAAAAGTGACCGGCTATTCCCCGACAGAGTATTTATCCATGTCACAACACCAGGATCGGGTGGCTTGAGTTCAGATTAGATATTTCATTTTTATTGAATTTTAAAGGTTAGCACCTGAAAAACGTCCTTGCTTGTAAGCAGGGACGTCCTCCTTGTCTGCAAAAGCGATGAGGCTTTATGGCGATGGTAGTTTTGCCGAAAAAAATTAAAACCCAACCATCATGAAAACCAGATTATTTATCATTTGCATGCTTGCAACAGTTCTTTCCGCACAAGCCCATGAACCGAATGTACACCTCCATATTAATCCCAAATGGAAGGAATGTTCATTCCAGATCGACCCTTCCCTCACCCAGGCCCAATGGCATCAGTTTACAAAGGAAGCGGGCATGGTCGCTTACCTGCGTTCACTTGACGATGCCCGTCCGCTTGGACGTGGCAATTATGAAGTTTCAATTTTGCAATGGAATACCTCCATTAACGAGGAAGATGATGCCTGGAACAACACATTTGTTCACCCGGATTCAGCTCATTGGCTGATAGGCGGAGAACATTTACCCTTCCCCGGTCTGCTCATCAAGGCAGGAATTAGCAAAAAATTTGATGTCGCCGGGTACTATACTTACAGGGCCGGAGCAAACTACGGAGTCTTTGGCGCGCAGCTACAATGGAACGCTATAAATGACACTGCAAAACATTGGGCGCTTTCTTCACGGCTCAATTTCACTCACCTGTATGGTCCGGAAGACCTTACATTTTCCGTCTACGGAATAGATTGCATCGCAAGCAAGACCATCCCTTTGTTTAAGCCCTGGGCCTCCATCTCTCCATATGCAGGTGGTTCAGTTTCATTCACACATGCGCATGAAAAAACGGAAGTAGTAAATCTGCATGATGAAAATGTAACCGGACTTCGTGGATTGGCAGGAGTTTCCCTACAACTTGCCATGATCCGAATAGGTTTAGAATACAATGTCGCGGAAGTAAATTCTTTCAATTATAAAATCGGAGCGCGTTTCGGAATTCATTCAAAAAAGAAATAAGAATTCCTGAAGTACCAGGCGAGTTCATCAATCCGGGCACTCCCAAAAAAAACATTGGCAACTGATTTGAGTACATTCAAATCAATTGCCAATGTTTTTATTAAATACTTATATTAATCTAATGAATAAAGAGTATTGTGTCTGTGGAGGGTTTATTCATACTTCACAACTTTCTTGCTGACTTTGTATTCATCGAAGAACAGCGTCAGGATGTATGTGCCTTTCGGCAGGTTACCAAGATTATTGATTTCGCCATTATTGTATCCGTCATGTACTTCCATTTTCGTGGATGCAACAATGCTTCCCGATTCACTCAACAAGGTAATTTCGGCTTCACCACCTTGTTTCGTAAGGAAGTCGACATTGATGCGATCAGAGAAAGGATTCGGGAAAATGGATTTGATTTCAAATGCTTCTTCCAGACTGCTTCCTCCTTTTGATTTTATCGTTTCTACATCGCTATAAGTATAATGTCCGTCATAGTCGGTTTGTTTCAGACGATAAAATGAATACCCTTCCAATGGATCAGAATCAGTCCAGGAATAATCCCGCACAGAAGTGCTGTTTCCTGCTCCTCTGATCATTTGAATTGGTTCAAAATTTATTCCGTCAGAAGAACGTTCAACAGTGAAGTAATCATTATTTACCTCCGTAGCTGTTGCCCAATTCAGGTTCACTGCTTTATCCTTATAATATGCTTTGAAATACATCAGCTCAATCGGCAAAGCAATGTTCTTTACTGAAAGGTTGAAGGATTTGAAATAGAGTGAAGTTTGTCTTGTTTGAATTGAACTGTATGTACTGATACTACCTGTTCGATAATAAATTGTATTCACATTGGTGTAATACAATTCATACATGGCAGTATGGTTTACCGTATCAATATTGGAAAAAGTACCAGTTCCTCCAAGGGCGCGATATCGACCGTTGTTATTTGTGATCGTCAATGTTGAAGCGGCATCCAGACTATAACTGGTTGGCATGGTTGCTTCAATGTATTCACGAATTTGCTTACCACTGGATGAACCACCATCCACGTCGACACCAGTTGCTGTCAATTTACGAAGAGTGGTATCTGTAGGAGTTCCGGCCTTTTTGAAAGAGATTTTCCATTCAAAATAACCTTCGGTATTCACGGCATAATTAATGAATGGCTGGAAACAAACAGTATATCCTGTACTCTGATCATCAATATTATCAAGAGTGGCACCGCCCTGAATATCCATAATTTCTACCCAGGCATCTACTCCCCTGGTCACATTCGGGAAGATATAGATCGCACCAATTTGACCGTCTGTTCCACTGTAGAGTGAAGATGAACTGAAGGATGGAAAATCACCAAAGGCAATTGCAAATTGTCCGAATGTACTCATTGAACTTCTCGCCGCAGTTACTGTTCCTGCGGAAACACTTTGTGTATTGTCACTGTGGGTTCCGGTCGATGTCCAGGCAGAAGAGGCGTTATCTCTTTGCAATAAACTTATAAGACTTCCGTCTGTGAGTGCATTTGAATAACCTGTCTCTCCCATTGTAACTGTAAAGGTTCCGGATGATAAGGTTCCGTTTGGTGTCAGCGTCCAGTAACCGTAATCCAGCAAATCTGTCATATCCACTCCGCTAACTTCAATAGAGGAAAGTGGATTTGAAGGATCGAGCGGGTCCGCATTTGTAAATGAACCTAAAACAGAAGTAAATCCGGCAACACCTGATAATGCAAGTGTTGCTCTTTCATAATTCGTTGATGTACCAAGTGGGAAACTATAGGTACCGCTTGCCGAAACAGAGCGACGGAGATTTCCAATGATGTAATTTGAAGAAGAAGAGACAATCGAACCGGTTGCCGTGTTTGATACTGCAAGCTCGTAACTGCCTGTTGTAATTTTACCTGATGTAAGCGTAAGTGTACCACTAACAGTAGTACCTGCGCTTAATGTCAGCCCGGTGCTGTTGTTCAGGGTAAGATTCCGAACTCCTGAAGGCAAACCACTTCCGGTTACCTGCGTAGCGCTTCCATTGTAAGTGTAATCTCCGGTTGTGCTGAACGTCCGGGTACCACTCACCTGAATATTTCCTGTTGATCCGGAAGAACTAATGCCCTCTGCAGATCCCAATTCAAGTGCTCCACCCGATTGTAAAGTGAAGTTACGTCCGGTCAAAATATTTGTACTCAGGCTCAGTGTAGAACCGCTGTTGACATAAAAGTCAACACTTCCACTTACGGTATTCCCTGAAGCAGTAAATGTCTGTCTTCCGGATTTACTGAAAATCATTTGAGCATAAGAATTACTACCGTTTATACTAAGAGTACCACCGGTATGCGAATAATTCCCCTTAAGGTTTACAATGACAGTATCAGATGCATCGTTTGCAAATGCAAAAGTACCAGAACTGAAGGCGAAATTTCCATTCACCGTTAAATTGGTTCGTTCTGATTTTCCAAGCATACAACTATTTGTTCCACCAGTTTGACTGAAATTTCCTGAAATAGTCGAGTTGATGGTGTTGTTGTCCCTGTCAGTAAAAATGAAAGTTCCTGCTGATAAAGTATAATTGCCACTAATATTGAATGTTCCTGTGCAGTTTTTTGCATTGAGCAGATTAAATGTTCCGGAACTTTGTGAAAAGTTCCCGGATACAGTTAATGAAAACGAAGTATTGTCTTGTGTCTGGCAAACCAATGAACCGCCCGAAATTGTGAGACCGCCACCTACACTTAATGTACTGTTCGCGGCAGCCAGTTGGAGCGATTTTGATCCCGTTGAAGCGACAATAAAATTTGAACCAATTGTTG
>CAYMMN010000099.1:0-10270 GCA_964391495.1 uncultured Flavobacteriales bacterium
AGCGGTGGCGGCAAGGGTGGTTATACTTTTTCTTCTTCTGATCAGAATGCACTTTCGGTTGGCACGACCAATTCCGCCTGGGGAGGTGATGCAAGAAGAGACAATGGAGGTCGCGGTGCAAGACCATTGGATTATACCGGTGGAAGAATATTTCTTGGTGGCGGCGGCGGAGGTGGCGACCAGAATGATAACTATGGAGGGGCCGGTGGAGCCGGAGGTGGTATCGCTTACCTGATGGTTCAGGGAGATATTTTTGGAGCGGGCCAGATTTTAGCAAATGGAGCGAATGGTTCAGGTACAGTATCTACCGGTACCGATGGTTCCGGTGGAGGTGGTGCCGGTGGTGTGATCATGCTCAATGTACTTGGAAACGTTTCGGGAATATCAGCGAATGCAAACGGAGGCAATGGCGGAAGTCAGAGCGTTGGTGTATTTTCCACTGAAGCAGAAGGTGCCGGAGGAGGAGGTGGCGGTGGATATGTTGCAATTTCTAATGGTGCGATTACAAGAACGGCCAACGGAGGAAACAATGGAACCACCAACTCCAGATCTCTCACGGAATTTCCTCCCAATGGAGCAACAAAGGGTGGTGCCGGAATCTCTAACGCAACTATCAGCAATTTTAAAATATTACCTACGTCAGTATTGATTTGCGGAGGCGGATCATCCACGATCACATTATCTCCTAGCGGCACGGTTCCTCCCGGAACAATTTTTTATTGGTATGATCAGGCTGTTGGTGGAACTCTTCTGACGACCGGAACCAGCTATACAACACCTTCACTGTCTGCGAACACAACTTATTACGTAGGCACTTGCCCGGGTTTTTACAGAACTCCTATTCAGGTAACAGTGAGCAGTGTGACAACAAACTTCACATCTTCTGTAGCATGTGAAGGCACTGCAACAACTTTTACAGCAACGGGAAGCGCCACCGCGGGAGCAGTCACTGGGTGGAGCTGGAATTTTGGTGACGGAACTGGTACAGCCTCTCAGCAAAATCCATCTTACACCTACACCTCCGCTGGTACTTATACGACCACACTGACAGCGACCGACAACAATGGTTGCACAGCATCCGTGTCGCATACGGTTACTGTTTCACCTCGACCAACGGTATCTTTCTCTCCTTCTTCAACTGTAGGCTGTGGAAGTGTTACAATCAATTTTACAAACAACACAACCAACGCGAATTCTTATACCTGGAATTTTGGCGACGGTACACCCTCGTCTTCCCAGACATCACCCACACATACTTACTCAGGAGTTGGAGCCTATACGGTTACTCTTACAGCTTCCAATAGTGCGGGTTGCACAAACACCTCTTCTCAAACCAACCTGATTACCATCTATCCTCAGCCAACAGCATCGTTTTCTTCAAATAATAATGTGTGTCTGGGAGACACGATTTATTTCACAAATCTTTCAAATGGAAATGGTGGCGTATTAACTTCTTACAGCTGGAACTTTGGCGATGGCACTCCCGCATCTTCACTCGCCAGCCCATATCATGTGTTTACAACCTCTGGAAATTTTTCAGTTCAGCTCACATCAAACACGGCCAATTGCAATGACGATACCACTGTTACAATTACCATCGCTCCTGCGCCACAGGTCAATTTCAGCTCCACACCATCAAGTGGCTGTGGCCCTCTGGCAGTAAATTTCTCCAATACAACCACCGGTTCTCCTGTTTACTCATGGAATTTTGGCGATGGTAGTCCGACTACATCAATTGCTGCTCCATCACATACTTATTCTACAGCCGGAACATACTCTGTAACTCTCATTGCGACACAGGGTTCTTGTGCAGACACACTCACAATCCCAACAATGATCACCGTCTATCAGAAACCAACGGCATCATTTTCTTCGATCACGACTTTATGTCTTGGAGATACAGTCTTTTTCACAAATGCTTCAACGGGAAATGGTGCAACAATTACAGGGTATTCATGGAATTTTGGAGATGGATCACCAACATCTTCCACTACTCAGCCATATCATGTTTATTCTTCCGCCGGAAATTACTCTGTCGTGTTAACTACATCCACTGCAAATTGCTCGGATGATTCCACGCGAACGATTTCAGTAAATCCTGCACCCATTGTTAACTTCGCCACTGCCACTATATCCGGTTGTAATCCATTCTCAGTTTCATTCACAAATACAACTACCGGAAGTCCGGTCTACACCTGGAACTTTGGCGATGGTTCACCTGCATCTTCTGCCACAACACCATCACATGTTTATTCATCATCCGGAACGTTTACAGTCACCCTTATTGCTACGCAGGGATCTTGTGCGGATACACTCGTGAGAACAAATTATATCACAAGCAACCCAACACCTACTGCTTCTTTTACTTCCAACAACAATGTTTGTCTTGGCGACACTATTTTCTTTGCCAATACTTCTACAGGAAACGGAAGCCCACTTAATACATACTCGTGGGACTTTGGTGATGGCAGCCCGAACTCATCTCTCACCAATCCATATCATGTCTTTGCAACAGCCGGTACATTTCCGGTTCATCTTACTTCAGCTTCTGCAAATTGTTCTGATGATACCACCATTCAGATAACTGTCGCCCCCGCTCCTGTCGTATCCTTCAGTGCTCCGGTGACAAGCGGTTGCAATCCGCTTGTGGTAAACTTTGCAAATGCAACTACGGGTAGCCCTGTGTATACCTGGGACTTTGGTGATGGCAGCCCATCCTCTTCAACAGCTACACCATCTCACACATATACAACGGCCGGTAGTTTTTCCGTTACCTTAATCGCGTCACAGGGTTCATGTTCGGATACTCTGGTATCTCCTTCCATGATCAGTGTCACGGCGAAACCAACAGCGTCGTATGCTGCCGCATCCGCAGTTTGTCTTGGGGACACTGTTCATTTTACAAATTTGTCTACTGGAAACGGATCAACGATTACAGCGTACACCTGGAATTTTGGTGATGGAAGCCCATCTTCTTCAGCGACTCAACCCAGCCATCTTTTTTCATCAGCGGGAAATTATTCTGTAACACTTACTACTCAGGCAGGAGGTTGCTCTGATGACACAACAATTATCATCGCTGTGAATCCTGCGCCACAAGTAAATTTCTCTTCCAATATTACCACAGGTTGTGGTCCGCAAACAATACAATTTACAAATGCCACAACAGGATCACCAACCTACTCATGGAATTTTGGCGATGGCTCTTCCTTGTCAACGGCAACGAATCCATCTCATTTATACAGCAACTCCGGAACCTATACAGTGACGCTGATTGCTGCTCAGGGATCATGTGGAGATACACTTGTTCAAACGAACATGATTACCATTGCCCCGCAACCAACCGCGGCATTCAGCGCTTCCAATGTTTGCCTGGGCGACACAGTTCATTTTAGTAATCTTTCATCCGGAAACGGCGGCACAATCACTGCTTATTCCTGGAATTTTGGCGACGGCTCTCCTGTAAATGCATTGCAGAATCCGGCTCACTTGTATGCGACTTCCGGCACATTCTCCGTAACACTTTCTGCAGCGACTTCAACGTGTTCTGATGATAGCACACTTACTGTTGTTGTCAGCCCGGCTCCTCAGGTTCAGTTTGCAAGTTCAACTAGCTCTGGTTGTTCTCCGGTTTCTGTGAACTTTACCAATACAACTACAGGAGCACCTGTTTATACCTGGAACTTTGGCGACGGATCACCTTCGTCCTCTCTCACTGCACCAACTCACGTATATTCTAATGCAGGTACATTTACCGTAACACTCATTGCAACACAAGGATCTTGTGCCGATACACTTTCTATTCCAAATATGATTTCTGTGCAGTCGAGTCCGATTGCACAATTTTCAGCCAGCACACCGTGCTTTGGGGATACACTTTACTTTACAAACCAGAGTCAGCCGAACGGAACAACCATTAGTGGTTACACGTGGAACCTTGGCGACGGAAGCCCACAATCTACTCAAACGGATATTGCACATTATTACAATACTGCCGGAAGTTATTCAGTAACGCTCATCACTTCAGGTACGGGTGGATGTTCTGATACAGCCATTCAAACTGTAAATGTTTTACCACGACCTACTGTAACATTCAGTGCGAGTGCAGCAACAGGTTGCGACAGCCTCACAGTTAATTTTACCAATACAACCACCGGAGCGAATACATACCATTGGAGTTTTGGCGATGGAGATACTTCGGCGCTTCAATCACCTTCACACAGCTTTACCTCTCCGGGGTCTTATACAGTTGGCCTTACAGCGCAGGCTGCAGGTGGCTGCTCTGCAACACGCGCATATGTAAACATGGTAATTGTCCGAAGCTCACCGGTCGCCCAGTTTACTTCTTCCTCTTCTTCCATTTGTCCGGGCGATTGTATTTCCTTCTCCGATAATTCCGGAGCCGGAATAACAGGATGGCAATGGACATTTTCGGGAGCGAATCCGTCTTCTGCATCCGTGAGTAATCCTTCAATGGTTTGTTATCCAAACCTCGGAACATATGATGTAGGATTGACGGTCACTGATGGACATTGTTCCGGATCTTCTACCATGAACGGAATGATTCACGTTGTGAACTGTTCTCAATTACCCAAGGCGAACTTCATCAGTAGTGATACGAGCCTTTGTGGAGGTTCCTGCATATCTTTTGTTTCTATGTCATTGAATGCAACTTCCTGGCAATGGTCATTTCCCGGAGCAACACCTTCATCTTCTACTGACGAAAACCCGTCCTCAGTTTGTTATTCTACCCCGGGAAATTATTCTGTTGTTCTACTTGTTTCAAATGCAAGCGGTTCCGATTCATTACGAATGACGAATTTTATTCAGGTGAATGCGAACCCCGCAACACCATCCTTCAGTCAGACAGGTGACACCCTCACAGCTAGTCCGGCTGCAGCATACCAATGGTATCGCAACGGAGTACCCATTTCCGGAGCAACATCACAAAGATTTATCGCGACATTGTCGGGAAATTATTCTGTAGAAATCACAGATGGAAAAGGATGTACAGCCATTTCCCCGGTCCGATATGTGGCTCTTGTTGGAATCGAAGAAACTCAAAGCCAGATAATTCTTTTACTCTATCCTAATCCGGTTGAAGGTCAACTGAATCTTCTTATACACTCCGGAACAAATACCAAAGCCAATGTTGCGTTGGTGGATGCTCTTGGACAAATCATTTTATCTCGCGACGTTCAGTTGAATTCCGACGATCAGCTTTTTACGTTTGACTGTAATGATTTTGCTCCGGGCCTTTATTGGGTTCGTATTTCAAGCGTCGGCGGTAGCGTGAACAGAAAAATCCTGATCCGTTAATATAATAAAACCACTGTTTTTATTTGACTTCCGGTTTTCCCTGAATGGATCGGAATTAGCAAATTGTTTTTGAAAGCAGATATTATAATCGCTTTAAAAGAATTCTGAAAAACCATCTCCAGACCCCGAAACCTTACAACTGTAAGAAAAGGGGCCATTTCGTTCAGTCTTAACCGAACGCATTCCCTCGTTTTCTGTATAATATAGAAATATTGATCGGCAGTTTTGCCGGTTAGGGGGGTAAACAAATGCGAATTCTAATTTTATTTCTGCTTACTGTAATTATTCTTCCCGGGAAGATTTGCGCACAAAGCAATACCGGAGGAGCAAGCGATGTGTCTACTTTTTACGACATGTCACTGGAAGAGATCATGAAAATTGAGGTTTCTGTTGCATCAACAAAAGCCCTCACAACTCGTGAATCTCCGGGAATTCTTACAATCATTACTGAGGATGAAATCCGGAAGTCAGGCGCGACGGATCTTATAGAACTATTACAAAAAGTTCCCGGATTTAATTTTGGTGTGGATGTGGAAGGCGTTGTTGGAATTGGCGTTCGCGGTAATTGGGCACACGAAGGAAAAGTATTGATGTTGCTCGATGGTCATGAGTTGAATGAAGACCTTTTTTCAGCACTTGAAATGGGCGCACATTATTCCCTCGACCTGATCAAACAGATTGAAGTTATTCGTGGTCCCGGCTCTGCAAGCTATGGCGGAAACGCGGAATATGCGGTTATTAATATTATCAGTAAACATGCTCCTGGTGGAGACGGAATCATGATCAATTCTGCTTACAGTCAAATGAGCAGACAATTCGCGTCCAGAAATATTTCATTTAATGTGTCAAAACCAATCGGCAAAGCGAACCTGTCGCTTTCTTCTTTTTTAAGTCAGGCGAACCGAAGCCAGGATGATTTTACAGACAATTTCGGTCAGTCATACAACATGGCAACTCAATCGCCAATTAATACCGCACAATACAAACTTGATTTTTCGTGGAAATCACTAAAGGTATCTGCCTTCGCTGATCAATATCACATGCAACAGCGTGACGGCTATGAAAATGTGCTGACACATAAGTATCCGACAAATTTTGATTCTTATCACCTGTTGGCAGAGTATGAAATCCGAACAGGAAAGAAACTAACACTTACTCCTGTGGTGAAATACAAATACCAGCTTCCATGGACTTTTGACGGAGTTTCAGAAGAGGATGAATTTACTCCTTATAAAGTAAGTGTTCAGAATATTCAGGGATCACTAAGAGCAAATTATGACATTTCTTCTTCTGTAAATTTAATCTCAGGAATCGAAGCGAACAAACAATTTGCAAAACAACTTCTGGACAGTGTTTATTTTGGAACAAATGACAAGGAATTCCAGACTAATAATTTTGCTGCCTTCACCCAGCTTTTGATCAAACACAAAATTGCCAACCTTACTCTGGGCGCCAGATATAATTACAATGACCGATTTGATGCTGCTTTTGTTCCCCGCGTAGGTGTTACGCGCGTGTTTAATAAATGGCATCTGAAATTATTGTATAGCTCGGCATTCCGTTCGCCGTCCATAGAAAATATTAATTCAGGACCAGGAATTAAACCTGAACGCACGACAGTGATTGAACTGGAAACCGGGTATAAGCTTGGGGAAAAATCATATCTGACAGCAAACATCTTTGACATCACGACACGCGATGCAATCATTTTCTATTACGATCAGGACAACATTGATGCATATAAAAATGAGGGAATGACAGGAACGAGAGGTGTTGAATTTGAATACCGCGTAAAGACGGCTTCGGGCTACATGAATTTAAATTATGCCTACAGCACTACCAATGGGAAGACTATAAATGAGCGTTATGCCGTTCCCGGTAAAAAAGGTCAGCTTATAGGATTTCCTGAAAATAAGATTGGACTTCTCTCAAACCTTCGACTTACTTCAAAGATCAATGTTTCTCCTGCTTTCACATGGGTTGATAAACGCTATGATGTGTTTAACGACCCGAACACGGGAACAGAACAATTGAAGGCATATAAACAGGCGATTTACATAGACATGATGTTCAATTTTGAAGAAAATCTTGCGAAAGGCTTGTTGATTCAGGCTGGTTGTATGAACATTCTGGATGATACTGTGGTCTTTATTCAACCCTATAAAAGTAATCATGCAGCATTGCCCGGGACTTCAAGAGAGTTTCGCTTAAAGATATCCTATAATCTGAGTTTCCGAAAATAAAGAAAAGTGAACAGGAGAAAATCATATAACAGAATAAAAGCCGCAGTCCGATATTGGACTGTCGGCCTGCTTATTCTTTGTATGACCACATCCCGACTCTTTGCACAAAGTAATGAGGCCGATATTAAGGCTATGTTCCTATTTAATTTTATAAAATACGTTGAGTGGCCGCAGGCAAAGGAAACAAGCACGTTTAGGATTGGCGTTATCGGAAAATCACCGGTGACCGAATCACTCAAAAAAGTGATCGCACAAAAAGTGAAGGAAGGAAAGAAAATAGAAGTGGTTATGCTCGCCCCCAATGAAGATGTGGAATGCCAGTTAATCTTTGTTCCTGAAGATTCTGAGTTTAAAGCCGAAGATCTGATACGATTGCGGCATGTTGGAGGCGTTCTTGTTATTTCTGAATCAGCTGCACATTCAGAAAAGTGGGCAGCAATAAATCTTTTAACCGTAGAGAATAAAATTCGTTTTGAAATCAACCAGGGCGCTGCAAAATCCGGAGGAATAAAAATTTCTTCGCAACTCAGCAATCTGGCAATATCCGTCAACCCCTAAGAAAACCGCCTCGATGAAATCGAAAAGCTACAAAATAGATCTGGAAATTTACATCGTGTTCATCGTTGTAATTGGCATCTCCGTTTTTAATGCCATTTACAGTTCATTGAACATCTCAAGAAACCAGGATGTCACTACAAAAATCATGACTGTGGAAATCCCCTCTCTTCAGTCACTGGAAAACATGAACCTGTTGGTGACAAAAGCAAAGATGTATACCACAAACTGGGTCTATCTGCAGGGAAATAAAGAAGACAAGGAAAAGCTCAAAGAATTGCAGGCAATTGAATATCCTGAACTCAAAGGGAATATTCTAGCCCTGATGACGCTTTGGAATGATCAGGAAAATGCGGACAGTGTACAGCAGATTTTCACACATTTTGAAAAACTCATGGTGTACCAGAAGCAAATCATGAGCACACTTGTCACTTTTGATGATTACGAAGACCCGATGAAGAAATTTTCTTCAGAAGAAATTATCGAGAATCAAATTCTTCCGGCAAGTACAAATATTATCACGCAACTCAATCAGGTCATTCTAAAGAAAAAAGCGCAGGCGGAATTCGAACACAACCAAATGCGCGCCTCTTCGCGTGCTCTCATGTGGAGCGTACTTGGTATCGCGATTTTGATTGTGATTGTTGTATTGATCGCGGCATTCTACATGTCCAACAACATCATCGTTCCTACCATGAAGCTGAAGAACTACATTCTCATGATGGGGAAAGGTGAAATTCCTGAAATGGATCTTGAACCAAGAAAGAATGCTGTTGGACAAATGACAGAAGCCGTCAGAACTCTGATGCATAGTCTGAAACGGACAGCCCGCTTCGCGCACAACATCGGTGATGGAAAATTCAATGTGGAATTTCAACCACTTGGCGAAAACGATGAGCTTGGAAACGCTCTTGTTCAGATGCGCGCCAGTCTGCAGCAGGCCGATAACGACAATAAACAACGGAACTGGATTTCTACCGGCATCGAACAAATTAACGGCGTACTTCGCGAAAATAACGACGACATTACCCGATTGAGTGATGAAATTATTTCTATGCTGGTGAATTATATATCAGCCTTTCATGGTGCGATTTATTTGCTCGAAACCAATGAATATGACAACAGAAGCTGGATCGAATTACACGGTAGTTATGCGCTTGATGAAAGAGCAAAAGCAAAGAAGCGTATCGAAATAGGCGAAGGCCTTGTGGGACAATCCGTCAAACAAGGAACACCAATCTATTTGCAAAATGCCCCTTCAGCTTATGCGACAATCAACTCAGGACTGGGAGAATCGCCGGCATCACATGTTGTTATAATTCCGCTTAAACATCACGGTGTTGTTTATGGAGCAATTGAATTGGCTTCATTTACTCAGTTCGAAACCCACAAACAGGATTTCATTGAAAATATCGGAGAAACAATTGCATCTACAGTAGCTTCTGTAAAAGCAAATACACTTACCCGCAGACTTCTTGATGAAACCAAGAAGCAAGCGGAAAGATTGTCGGCACAGGAAGAGGAATTACGTCAGACAAACGAAGAGCTTTCAAATCAGTCCAAGCTGTTGCAGGCTTCTGAAGAAGAACTTAAACAAAGCAACCACGAGCTGAAACAGAATACACGTGAGCTGGAACATCAGAATGAAGTTCTTGAACAAGCCAGGGAAGCCCTGAGCCTTAAAGCTAAAGAGCTTGAGCTCAACAGCAAGTACAAATCGGAGTTCTTGGCGAATATGTCTCATGAACTCAGAACACCTCTCAACAGTGTTTTGATTCTCGCCAAACTTTTATCGGAAAATAAAACCAGCAATCTTAACGACAAACAGGTGGAATATGCTCGTGTTATTCACAAAAGCGGAACAGACCTTCTTGTGTTGATTAATGACATCCTGGATTTGTCAAAAATTGAAGCAGGAAAAGTAGAACTGATTTTTGAAGAGACAGAGATCAAAACGGTAAAAGAAGATCTTCGCGCCTTGTTCAGTGAAGTAGCCCGGGAAAAGAAAATTGAATATGAAATTGAACAGCATTCGAATTTACCGGAGCGTTTTATGACCGACAGAGTGCGACTCGAACAGATTATCAAAAACATGCTGTCGAATGCGTTTAAATTTACTCCTCAGGGAGGCAAAGTATTGCTCCGTATAAAAC
>CAYMMN010000100.1:0-9971 GCA_964391495.1 uncultured Flavobacteriales bacterium
AACCTAACTGAATTTAAACGTATGCCTCGTAAAATTAAATCCGGATTAATCCAAATGTCCCTCCCCAAAACTGAAGGCGAAGGAACAATTCCTGAAATCGTGGAAGCAATGGTGCAAAAGCACATTCCTCTCATCGAAGAAGCAGGAAAAAAAGGAGTACAAATTCTTTGCCTCCAGGAAATTTTCAATACACCTTACTTCTGTCCGGGACAGGATAAAGCCTGGTATGAATCTGCTGAAACGGTTCCGGGACCAACAACAGATCGAATGGCGGAGTATGCAAAAAAGTACAATATGGTCATCATCGTTCCGATTTATGAAAAGGAACAAGCCGGCGTACTTTACAATACTGCTGCTGTAATTGATGCTGATGGAAAATACCTTGGCAAATACCGCAAGAACCACATTCCTCACACATCCGGATTCTGGGAAAAATTCTTCTTTAAACCGGGAAACCTTGGCTATCCGGTTTTCCAGACGAAGTATGCAAAAATTGGTGTTTACATTTGTTACGATCGTCACTTCCCTGAAGGCGCACGCATTCTTGGACTGAACGGCGCTGAAATCGTTTACAATCCTTCAGCTACTGTTGCCGGTCTCTCACAATATCTCTGGAAACTTGAACAACCTGCTCACGCCGCTGCTAACGGTTATTTTATGGGTTGTATCAACAGAGTAGGTGAGGAGAAGCCGTGGAATCTTGGTAAGTTCTACGGTTCTTCGTATTTCGTGGATCCACGCGGACAAATATTTTCGCAGGCATCTGAAGATAAAGATGAACTACTCATCGCCGAATTCGATCTTGATATGATTGAACAGGTTCGTTCTACCTGGCAATTCTACCGCGACCGCCGCCCGGAGACTTATGGTCGCATGACAGAATTGTAAAAAACATTTCTTATTTTACTTAATACATGGTACCTAATACTTGGTACCACGTATTAAGTACCAGGTACCAGGAAAATTACCCATAACAATTAGAAATCCCCATGTCCGAATACAAAGCTCCCTCCACCGAAAAAGAATTCGAAGAAAATTTCGCTCCGCTGAAACCTTTGATGAATTCAACGGAAGCGTATTACGAAAGCTCACGTTGTCTTTTTTGCTACGATGCACCATGTGTGAATGCCTGCCCGACCGGTATCGACATTCCGCTGTTCATCCGGCAAATCAATTCCGCCAATGCTATCGGTGCTGCGAAAACCATTTACGATTCGAATTACTTTGGTTACGCTTGTGGAAAAGTGTGTCCGACAGAAGTTTTGTGCGAAGGCGCCTGTGTTTACAATCATCAGGATGTAAAACCAATCGAAATTGGTCGTCTGCAAAGTTACGCCACCCGCCAGGCTATCCGTACAAAGAAACAACTGTTCACGCCCGGAAAATCAAATGGAAAAAAAGTTGCCATAGTTGGTGCCGGACCTGCAGGTATTTCATGTGCATGTGAATTACGTATGCTTGGATTTGCAGTGGATATTTTTGAAGCCAAGAAACAATCGTCCGGTCTCACCGTGCACGGAGTCGCGCCGTATAAAATTTCAAACAAAGAAGCCCTTGAAGAAATGGCTTATCTTGAAATGCAATTTGGTTATACTGTGAAATACGACAGCTTAATTCGGACCAAAGAAGATGTTGCTGCACTTGAAAAATCCTACGACGCCGTTTTTCTTGGAATCGGACTTGGACTTACTTCTGATTTGAAGATCAAAGGTGAAGATCAGGAAAATTGTTTCGGTGCTGTCGAATTTGTTGAAGAACTCAGAAAAAAACATCACGCGATCAATGTTCCAAAAAAAGTAATTGTTCTCGGCGGAGGAAATACCGCCATGGATGCCGCTTCCGAAAGTGCACGAATGGGAGCGGAGCTTGTGATTCTCGCATATCGCCGCAGTAAAGAGGAAATGGGTGCTTATGAATTTGAATATGACCTTGCAAAAGGTACCGGAGTGAAAGGGATGTTCAATGTCGCGCCTCTGGAAATTCGTGGTGATGGCAAAGTGAACGGAGTTCAGTTTATTCGCACAAAAACTGAAAATGGCAAAGTTGAAAATATTTCGGGATCAGAATTTTTTGTAGAATGTGATTGGGTAATCAAAGCAACCGGCCAGTCCAAGCAAATGGAGTTTTTGAAAAACATTAGCGGATTGGAAATGGATAAAAAAGGATGTATTGTCGTGAACAAAGAAAATGGCCAGACAAAAAATCCAAAGTATTTCGCTGCCGGTGATGCTGTGAGCGGAGGACAAGAAGTTGTCAATGCCGCCGCCGATGGCCGCAAAGCTGCCCACGGAATCAAATCCTGCCTTGGATTGTAATTCCTTAACAATTAATACTCCGTGATACTCTGTGATGCAATCCGTGTTACTCTGTGTTCTGAAAAAGTAAAATCGCAATATCCATTTTAAGAATCAACTCATAAATCCGCGATGTACAGGATAACAAAATCAAGCAGAACTCCAATTATTTCTATCATGATTTGATATGAAATACGATCGCTGTTTTTTTTAATTCTTCAACAATTTCGTAGTCCCCGCATCCTTTCCGTCTCTGGTGATTTTTAAGAAATAAACGCCCGTCTGCAGCCCTTCAAGATTTTGCAATGTTTCCACTTCTACACCATGATTTGATGATCGGTGCGAAGAGGAGACTATATTCCCGCCGATATCCATCAGCTGAAAATCCATTTCGCCCTGCGAAGGACTGAAATAATCAATTTTGACAGTTGTGCTGAATGGATTTGGTGATATAGACAAAATTTTAAATTCTCCATTTTCGCCTTTGCTATTAATAGAGACAGGATCGAAGATTTCATATTTTCCATCGAAATCAGTTTGTCTTAAGCGATAGAATGAAACACCATCCAATGGTGCAAAATCTTCATACACATAACTATGCATTTCGGTACTGTTACCACTACCGGGTACTTTGGCGATGGATGTGAAATTCTGTCCATCACTGCTTCTTTCGATATCGAAATATGAGTTGTTTATTTCACTCATCGTTTTCCAGTTAATGACAACTGTTGAGCTGATCAGCTGAGCAGTAAATTCAGACAACTCCACCGGAAGCGGATTGTTGTTCGTTGAAGAACCAAGGGTAAAAAATCCATACACTGTGGGTTGTGAACTTGATTGAACAGTTCCGCTTGTCGAGTTTCCGGTTGTTCCGTTGTTCCCGTGATCTTTCCATTTGTTACTGGCAACATCCCATCTTGCGACACGCAAGTCACCGATTGTTGTTACTCCACAACTATTCGTGTTCCAGCTGACGGTGACGTTCACCTTGGAGGTGCCGTTCATTCTGTTAAGGGTCCAGTATTCGCAACGACTAACATGATTCAGTCCGGGATCAAGATTATTTACATTGCCAATAGATATCGGATCAATGTGTTGATATTCTGCCATGAACTGGTCTGTTGAAGAAGAGGGAGAGCTCATGGATACCGGACGATACATATTGTTCCTTCCTACCGGAAATGTGAAGGATTGATTTCCTACTTTTTTTACTGGCCCGTTTACAAAACTGGAGTGATTGACACCGGATACTGTATTGATTCCATTGTCAATGATCAGTGGATTCGTTACGGTTGTGTAAATCATTCCTGTCGTAAGGGTAATGGAATTAGTGATCGTAACAGGAACATTCAATGTTAACCCTGCTGTTCCATTGTTCATCACGAAACGACGGATATTGAAAGCGAAAGCATTGTTTCCGGTAATGTTTTGCGCTGAAGATCCATTGATTGTGACTGTCCCGCCTCCGGCTCCCATTGTTAGATTCGCGTTGGTGCCAATGGATGAAATATCTCCGGCAAACGTATTATTATTGTTATACGCAGGATATAAAGCTCCCGTGCCTGTCTGTTGGAATGTAGCAGAACTATTATAGTCGTCTGCTGTGTTGTTGGAAAGATACATGATAGCCGTACTGCTGTTTTTAATCAGCACCGGACCATTAAACGTATTTCCTCCCGAGGAAGCGTTATCTGTTATTCCTGTTTTTTCGAATTGGGATGCTCCATTAAAAGTAGAGCCGTTCAGATAGATCTGCGGAAAAGCCGTAGCCAGCGTTCCGTTAAATGTCGATCCCGATTGAAAATAAATTACAGCAGTTCCGGTACCGGTAAGGCTTATAGACGAAGAACCATTTTGCGTGAACTTTCTCAAATACAAATCCCCGCCATTGTATCCGGAAGCACCAATAGATAGTGTTTTGCCGGAAGCAAGATTCGCTGTTCCGTTGCTCTGACAAAATCGAATCCCTCCGGTACTTGTATTGTTCAGGATGATGTTTCCATTAAAATCTGTTCCCGATGCATCGTTATGTGCGATATAAAGAATACCTGTTCCTGTATTTGTAAATGTCGCATCACCATTAAAGTCATCCGCAGTTGATTGAGACAACGTGATGGTAGCATTGGCGCTGTCAGTTAATGAAAATGTCGAATTGAATTTATTATTTCCACTCCAGTTGTCATTCGAGGTTCCTGTTTTTACAAATGCGCTTGCTCCGTTGAAGATTCCCCCGTTTAACTGAATTGCGGGTGATGTTGCATTCAACGAACCATTCCATGTAGTGCCTGAATATATATTCAGCAATGCGTTTCCGCTCAACCGGATATTCTGAGGGGTATTTCCATTTTGCGTAAAATTCCCCAGGAAGAGATTTCCTTTTGTAAATGTGCCAGTTGGAGCGCTGATAGTTTTTCCGCTCGCCAGACTGGCTGTTCCAGAATACCCGGGCCAGCTAAAGCAGATTCCATAATTACTAGAAGTACCACAACTGCTGCTTAAAAGGATATTTCCATTGAACACTGATGATCCTCTCAGATTGAACCGAACAAATCCATCCGTACTTCCTGCATTTAAAATAGAAACATCACCATTAAATGTACTTCCTGAACCGGTACTTTCTGAAATCATCATCCTGACATCTGATCCAGTACCCGAATTATTGAAAACTGTATTCCCATTAAATTGATTCCCGGATGAATTATCTCCTATGTAAAAATTACCGGAAGATGTGTTGTTGAAATTGACATCAGAATTAAACACATCAGGATTGTTATTCCCCATTTTCAGGTATCCACTTCCGTTATTCGTGATACTTGTAATTCCCTGAAAAGTATTCCCGCCGCGCCCATCATCATTCGAACTTCCAGTCTTCATTATCGTGGTAGTTCCACTGAAAGTAGCTCCATTCAATAAAACCCCGGGCGAATTTATTGTCAAGTTGCCGCCAAACGAACTTGCCGGCCCAATTACTGTCTGACTACTTCCGGTCAGGTTAAGTGTTTGTGCAGTCGACCCGATCTGAGTAAAATTGATGAGATTCAAAACACCTTTTGTAAATCCTGTTCCACCAACTGTAATTGTTTTGGAATCCGCTAATACAGCAGAACCACTGTACGTGTTCCAGCTAAAATAAATCCCGTAACTGTTATTTCCGGAACCTGCAGTTGAATTCACAATAATATTTCCGTTAAATGTACAAGTACCTCTGAGATTGAAACGGATCAAACTTGTATTGGCTGTTCCTGTATTGTTGGCAGTTACGTCCCCGTTAAACACCGCAGTAGCTGCCGCTGCGCCATCACAAACAAGGATTCGTGCATCTGACCCGCTGCCAGTGTTGTTGAATATTGTATTTCCATTAAAGATAGTACCGGCGACATTGTGCGCCAATTGGATATAAGCTGTGCCGGAATTTGTGAAAGTAGCATCACCTCCAAATTGATCCGGAAGTGTATTACCTGTGAGAAAATTTCCACTTCCTGAATTTGTAAGTGAAAATGTCGAGCCGAAAATATTTCCACCATTTGAATTGTTGGAGGAACTACCCGTTTTGGTTCCCGTAAAAGTACCATTAAAGGTACTTCCATTCAGATATAACGACGATGCTGTACAGTTCATGTTACCGTTGAAAGTAGTTCCTGAGCCGAATGTAAGCGTAGATGTACCACTCAAATTGAGGTTCACATCTGTACTTGCATTCTGAGTAAAATTGCCCAGGAACAAACTTCCTTTGGTAAAGCCTGTACTATCGATCGTAAAAAGTTTTCCTGCAGCCTGTGTCGCTGCACCAGTGTAACCGGAGTAACTGAAGAATATGCCGGTGGTACCCGTACCGGAAGTTGTATTTCCTATATTAATATTGCCATTAAAAGTGCAGGTTCCGCGAATATTGAAACGAATAAGAGCAGTGTTCGCTGTACTCGTATTCAAAGCAGATACATTTCCTCCAAATACCGCTGATGAACCTGTACTTTCACAGATTTGAATTCTATTGTCTGAACCTGACCCCGAATTCAGCAAGCTGCAATCTCCTGCATAATTATTCCCGGCACTGTTATGTGCAAGGTAAACATAGCCGCTACCGGAATTAATTACAGAAAGATTCCCTGTAATACTATCCGGATTAGAATTTCCCATCAGAATATTCCCGCTTCCTGTATTTTGAAGATCAAGAGAGGAACGGAATTTATTTCCGCCATTCGATGTTTCGTTGCTGCTTCCTGTTTTTGTGAAGGATGCTGTACCATTAAACATTCCACCATTAAATGTGACACCCGGACAAGTACTCTCAATATTTCCTCCGATGACAGTAGAAGGTCCAAATATTAATGTAGCAGTTCCTGACAATGGAAGATCAATTGGAGCATTGCCTGCCTGTGTAAAATTATTGAACTGCAATCCACCTTTACTGAATCCGGATGCACCTATCCTCAAGGTTTTTCCTGCGGCCAGCGTTGTAGAGCCTGTTCCTCCGGAAACTCCCAAATGAATTCCGTAACTACTGCTGCTACCGGCTGTGCTATTCAGCGTAACATCATCATTAAAAATCGTTGCACCTTTATTTCCAAACCGAACGACTGCATTGGTAGATGTTCCTCCATTGACAATTTCTACAGGACCATCAAATTGTATTGAGGAAGTAGCTCCTGATTCGCAGACATAAAAATTAGTTGAACCGCCGCCTGTTCCGATATTCTGAATACTTGCATTTCCGATTACTCTGTTACCGGCGGAGTTGTATGCAATAAAGAAATGTCCGCTCCCATTGTTAATGAATGAAGCATCTCCATTCCATGCATCTGCATTTGTATTACCCAAAAGCAAATAACCATTCCCCGAATTCGTGATAATACTATTTCCGTTGAATGTATTCGCGCCGGTACTCTGGTCATTTGAATTACCGGTTTTGGTAAGATCACTCAAGCCACCAAAAGTGCAGCCATTCAATTGAAGTACTCCTGAACTACTTGTCACATCACCATTCAATGTGGATCCCGGTCCCAAAATCAGTGAGCTGTTAGATCCCATGGAAAAATTTACCGCCGCATTTCCTGATTGAGTAAATCTTTTTAATAGCAATGTTCCTTTTACAAAACCACCGCCTCCGATTGCAATGGTTTTTCCACTCGCCAGTGTTGCACTACCCGTACCGGAGCCGAATTGAATTCCGCTGCCATTCGTAGAACTTACAGTAATATTCCCATTGAATTGTGTACCCGTTACATCATTGTATGCAGGATAGATAATGCCGTTGCCAGAATTGGTGAAATACACATCACCGTTAAAGATATCTTTTGATGTATTTGCAAAAAGAAAATTTCCATTTCCATTATTGATAAATGCTGCAGCATTATTAAAAGTATTACCTCCGTAACTATTGTCATTGCCATTTCCGGTTTTTGTAATGGTAACCGAATTTTGAAATGTAGTATTTCTAAACGTAATAGAATTTGTTGTCGCGACCACCGGTGGCTGAATCAGCGGATTTCCGGTAGAAGAACCAAAGACAGTAGTTGTTCCCGAAGCTGTAAATGTTCCATTACCGGAAATTGTTCCTCCATTGATAGTGCAGTTTCCATTCACTGTAAAATTTCCTGTGCTGATATCAAGAGTAGCACCTGTGTTCATTGTAAAATTTCCACTCAGTGATAACGGATTCCCATTTGTAGTTAATACTCCTCCATTATTAATTGTGAGAGAAGCAATGGTTGTAGCTTCAGCCAGAACAGGAGAATGTGCAGTTGAGCCTATAATAATAATATCTGATGCTCCGGGAGTTCCTGAAGGCGTCCAATTACCGGCTAATCCCCATTCTGAACCAAGGCTTCCATTCCATGTATAGGTCGTACCGGCTTTTGCATCTTCACTGTTTCCAAAATTGGAGTAAATAAAAATTACACCGGCGACAAGAAAGAATAACATGGCACTCACAACTGCAATTCGCATTTGTAAAGTGTTCCTTTGTCGTTGACGGGTTCTTCTACGTAGTCTGTTTACTTTTTTTGGCGGCATACTTTTTTATAAATCGATTGTCTTTAACGTTTTTAACCCCGCAATCAACTTCTCGTTTTTCAGAAGAACTCAGTATCTTACAATTTCCGAACATAGGAGACCAATGCCATTTTTGGAATATTTACAGATTTTGGAAATCTTATGTTTTATATTGTTTTTTAACGATATTTGAGACATTAAGCTCAATCCAAAAATTATCTATGGCTAATCTTCATACAAATCTCGCCGGAATTAAATCCCCCAATCCATTCTGGCTTGCATCCGCACCGCCAACAAATAGTGGTTACCAGATCATGAAAGCGTTCGATGCAGGATGGGGCGGCGCTGTCTGGAAAACATTAGGTGTTCCGGTTGTAAATGTATCCAGCCGTTATGGCGCATTGAATTATCGTGATAACCGAATGGTTGGTTTTAACAATATCGAACTGATCACCGATCGTCCACTGGCTGATAATCTTCGTGAAATTGAAGAAGTGAAAAAAAGATTTCCGGATCATGCCGTCATTGCGTCCCTTATGGTGGAAACACGCGAACAATGGCATCAGATTGTGAAAGACGCGGAAAACGCCGGAGCAGACGGACTGGAATTAAATTTCGGTTGCCCGCACGGAATGTGTGAACGCGGAATGGGATCAGCAGTAGGTCAGGAACCAAAAGTGCTCAAGACAATCGTATCCTGGGTAAAAGAAGTTGCAAAGGTTCCTGTCATTGTGAAACTTACTCCCAATATCACTGATATTACCCGACCTGCACGTGCAGCACAGGAAGGTGGTGGTGATGCAATTTCTTTGATCAATACAATTCAAAGTCTGGTCGGAGTAGACATAGACAATTTTGTAACCTATCCTGTTGTCGATGGAAAAAGTACCAATGGCGGTTATTGCGGCCCTGCGGTAAAACCCATTGCGATGAATATGCTTAAAAACTGCGCTCAACATCCCGATGTTACCATCCCGATCTCCGGCATTGGTGGAATCGAAAACTGGAGAGATGCAGTTGAATTTATTCTGCTCGGAGCGACCTCAGTACAGGTTTGCACTGCCGTAATGCATTATGGTTTCGGAATTATCCGCGAAATGGTCGCCGGTCTCGAACGTTACATGGATGAAAAAGGGTTTGAAACAATTGAACAAATGAGAGGACGTGCATTGAGAAATGTGATGCACTGGGAAGACCTCAACCTGAAATATAAAATCGTCGCCAATATCAACGAAGATAAATGCATCGGATGCCAGCTTTGTTATACAGCTTGCGAAGATGGTGCTCATCAGGCAATCGCTTTGAGCGAAGATCCATTAAATCGTAAACCAACCATCATCGAGGAAAATTGTGTAGGCTGTAACCTGTGTTCATTGGTTTGCCCGGTAGAGAATTGTATAGAAATGCAAAGACGTGACGATGGCACACAAACATTAACCTGGAAAGACCGTACTCTGGCAGGTGATATCCCGACAACATTTAATGATGAACTTGCCGGTGGTCTTCATCACTGGGTTCCTGAACCTTCAGCAGCACTATCTAAAAAGAAACCTTTACATTATAAAGTATAAACAGCTTAACGGATTTTTGCAGTTTTTGAAAAGCACAGGAATTATAAACCCTGTGCTTTTTTATTTTTTCGGATTTGATATGTTAATTCTGATTATATGCTTATCCATTCCTTTT